>JBKHVV010000057.1:0-12112 GCA_046569885.1 Bacteroidia bacterium | reverse complement strand
CTTTTATGGCGGTGGCTTCTACTTTATCGTAGTCAATTTTACCCGTTTCTTTTTCTACACCATAAAATGATGGTTGGTATAATTTCCCTGAAAAATTTACTGGAGAGCCATGCGTTAAATGTCCTCCATGAGATAAATCGAAACCTAAAATTTTATCACCAGGATTTAAACATGCCAACATCACAGCAGCATTTGCCTGTGCTCCGGAGTGTGGTTGTACGTTTGCCCATTCGGCACCAAATAATTGTTTTAATCGGTCAATGGCTAATTGCTCTACTTTATCTACCACTTCGCAACCTCCATAGTAGCGTTTGTTGGGCAACCCTTCTGCGTATTTGTTGGTAAGTACAGAGCCCATGGCTTGCATTACGTGTTCACTCACAAAGTTTTCGGAAGCAATTAATTCTATGCCTTTGGTTTGGCGTTCTTTTTCTTCTTGGATTAAATCAAAAATTTGGGTATCGTTCATCTGTAAAAAATTTGAGTTCAAAAGTAGTAAATAAAAGCTATTTACGGAATGGCATTTTGTTTAAATATGGAAGTTAAAACCTCGCAAATATTTCCAATTGTTTTAAAATTCTAACTTGATTTGCCTCGTCAATAAATTGATTATTTTCATTAAGCAAACGCTCAATATTGCTAAATTTTGGCTTATTTGAAAGTACTTCAACACCTAAGTAATGAAGAATATCTGTAAAATCATCCAAACTTCTAACAGAGCCCATATGACCAGATGAGATGCCCACCAAACAACTTGTTTTCCCTCTAAAATATTTTGGTGGAACGGTATCTATAAATGCTTTCAAAATGCCTGGAAAACTCCCGTTATACTCTGGAATGATAAAAATAAATCTGTCTACATCAATAATGTAAGGTTTTAAAAATGCTATGTAATTATCTGATTGTTTTTCAAATTCACTAAAAATAAAATCTTTCGGAAGCTCTTCTAAACTGAGAATTTGGCAGTCAATATTTTGCTTGCTTAAAGTGCCTTTATATATTTCAGCAACACGTTTGGTGTAACTTCCTTTTCTGTTGGTGCCAGCTATTATTGTTATCATGTTTTCGGGATGTAAATTAAGTTCAAATGTAACGAAATACTTACAAGTTATCAGGTTGAAGGTTATAATGTCAAACGTTCCAACCTTCAACCTTGAACTTTCAACCTTGAACTTTCAACCTTCAACCTTCAACCTTGAACTTTCAACCTTCAACCTTCAACTCTTAATTTAGCAACTTATTAACATTGTTTGTGATAAACGTAGCTAAATAGAAAAAATTGAAAACCCCTACATAACAAGCCCTTCAACCTTCAATCTTCAACTTTCAACAACAGGTGTAACATCCTTTTGTTTAAAATTACATTTCAACAGCACTTTAATTAACCCTTATTATATGGTATTTTTACGTTCGAAATTAAAGAGGTAAATGAAACTAACGTATTACGGACATTCGTGTTTTTCGGTTGAAGTAGGAGGAAAGCATCTGCTATTTGATCCTTTCATTTCACCCAACGGATTAGCTACTCATATTGACATAGAGATAATAAAAGCCGACTACATTTTAGTTTCTCACGGACATGTTGACCACGTTGTCGATGTTGAACGTATTGCCAAAAGAACCAAAGCAACCATAATTTCTAACTTCGAAATTGTATCGTGGTTTCAGGCAAAAGGATTGCAAAATGGACATCCAATGAATTTTGGCGGTTCGTGGCATTTTGATTTTGGAAAAGTAAAATATGTGCAAGCTATTCACTCAAGCGTAATGCCCGATGGCGCTTACGGAGGCAACCCTGGAGGATTTGTAATCGAAACCAACGAAGGAAATTTTTATTACACAGGCGATACAGCATTGACTATGGACATGCAGTTGGTAGGTATGCAACACCAACTCAATTTTGCCGTTATGCCTATTGGCGATAATTTTACAATGGGTAGTGAAGATGCTATAAAAGCCGCAGAATTTTGCAACGTAAATAAAATTGTGGGTGTGCATTACAATACGTTTGACATCATAAAAATTGACACTGAAAAAGCAAAACAGACCTTCAAAGAAAGTAACAAAGAGTTAATTATTTTAGAAATAGGAAAAACCATAGAACTATAAGCACATGGGAAAAATCATTACCATAGCCAACCAGAAAGGAGGCGTAGGAAAAACAACTACAGCAATTAACTTGGCAGCATCATTAGGTGTTTTAGAAAAAAGAACGCTCATCATCGATGCCGACCCACAAGCGAATGCCACATCGGGCGTAGGCTTTGACCCTCGTAACATTACCACAAGTATTTACGAATGTTTGATAAACGACATCAACCCCAAAAACATTATACTTTCTACATCTAGTCCAAACTTAGATATAATGCCTGCGCATATTGATTTGGTTGGTGCAGAAATAGAGTTGATAAATCTTCCCAACCGCGAGTATGTATTGAAATTTGCGCTCGAAAAAATTAAAGACGACTACGACTTTATCATTATAGATTGTTCACCATCGTTAGGTTTGGTAACGGTAAATGCATTAACAGCTTCAGATTCTGTAATAGTACCCGTACAATGCGAATATTTTGCTTTAGAAGGTTTAGGAAAATTGTTGAACACTATAAAAATTGTTCAAACCAAACTGAACGAAAACCTAGAAATAGAAGGCATTTTATTGACGATGTACGATACACGTTTGCGCTTAGCAAATCAAGTAGTAGATGAAGTTCGTGTTCATTTTAACGATTTAACTTTTGATACTATTATTCATAGAAACACCCGTTTGGGTGAGGCGCCAAGCCATGGCGAAACCGTTATCATGCACGATGCATCAAGCAAAGGAGCGATAAATTATTTAAACTTAGCAAGAGAAATTTTGCAGAAAAATAATTTAACGAAGCTAACTAACGAAGAAAAAATTATCGATTTAGAAGAGCATGAGCACTAAAAAACCCGCATTAGGCAGAGGTCTTGGTGCGCTGCTTAACGACTCGTACACCGAACCTATTCGTAAGCCGATGGTTGACAACAAACCAATCGGTTCGGTTGCTTTTGTGCATATGGATAACATTCAAATTAATCCCAATCAACCGCGCAAAGAATTTGAAAAACACGCCTTGGCAGAGTTGGTAACATCCATTCGTAATCATGGCATCATTCAACCAATCACGGTGCGACCATTAAGCGAAGGAAAGTTTCAAATCATATCTGGAGAAAGACGTTTTAGAGCTGCACAATTAGCAGGTTTGAATGAAATTCCTGTATTTATAAAAGCAGCCGATGATATTGCCATGCTTGAAATGGCTATTGTAGAAAACATTCAACGCGAAGATTTAAACGCCATAGAAATTGCTTTGAGTTTTAAACGCCTTATTGATGAGTGCGACATTACGCAAGAAGCGTTGAGCGAAAAAGTTGGAAAAGACAGAACAACGGTTACCAATTATTTGCGTTTGCTCAATCTTTCAGATGAAGTGCAAGCAGCGTTGAGAGATAAAAAAATTTCGATGGGTCATGCAAGAGCGTTGCTTTCTTTCACTAATTTAGAAGAACAAATTTCTGCTTTGGAAGAAATTTTATCTCAAGGATTATCCGTTCGTAAGGTAGAAGAATTATCGAAGAAAGGAAAACTGGGCAAATCAAAAAAAGTAAAAAACGCAGTTTCTTTAGACGACAAAAAAATCATCGAAACCTTGTCTTTTCATTTCAACACAAAGATTAACATAAACAAGTCTACCAATGGTAAAGGTGGCTCCATTGCTATTAAATTTAAAGACGACAACGATTTAAAACGCATTATATCTTTGTTAGACAAATAACTCTTTTGGCAAAGAATTTTCTCATACTGATACTTGTTTTTTTTTCTTTTAGCACGTTCTCACAACAAGAAGAAAAAAAATCGGATACAATCAAGAAACACTCACCACACAAGGCAGCCGTATTGTCTGCTATACTTCCAGGTGCGGGTCAAATCTACAATCGAAAATATTGGAAAGCACCCATCGTTTGGGGCGCATTGGGTACTGCGGTTTATTTTACCATTGATAACACTAAAATCTACAACGGACTTAAAAATGAGTACATAGCACGGTTGAATGGAAAATCAGATACAGTTGCAGAAATTTGCGATTTACGAAATCCAGTAGCTTGTCCTACAGATACAATTTTTAAGTATACTAATAAGTATAGACGTTGGCGTGATATTTCTGTAATTGCCACAACTGCTATTTACGTATTGCAAATAATTGATGCCGCTGTGGATGCGCATTTGTTTTATTTCGATGTAAGTGATGATCTTTCATTAGTTTGGTCACCAAATATTTATTTTTTAGATCCAAATTCAAATAAGACTACATTTGGATTGGCAATTCAACTTCAATTTTAATTAAATGAACATTGCACTTATCGGATATGGAAAAATGGGAAAAATCATAGAGCAAATAGCGCTTGAGAGAGGTCATACCATTTCGTTTGTAGTAACAAGTGCTAATAAAGATTTCAAATCGGAAGAACTAAAAAATTCCGATGTAGCCATAGAATTTACCCGACCAGAATTTGCTGTGAAAAATATGCATCGTTGTTTCGAAGCTCAAGTGCCTGTTGTGGTTGGTACTACTGGTTGGTACGATAAATTCGATGCCGTAAAAAATTGCTGTACCGAACATAACGGTACGTTATTTCATGCCACCAACTTTAGTTTGGGCGTTAACATTTTTTATGAAATAAATAAACAATTAGCTGCGTTAATGAGCCCACAAACCGATTATAAAGCACACGTGGAAGAAACCCATCACACAGAAAAATTAGACGCACCAAGCGGCACAGCCATTAGCATTGCTGAAGGCATCATCGCCAATCATCAAGCATATAATTCTTGGAAATTAGTAACGGAAAACTTTGAACTTTCAACTTTGAACTTTCAACTACCTGTTACCGCTCATCGCTTGCCAAACGTACCTGGCACACACACGGTTATTTACGAATCGGACGTTGATAAAATTGAACTAACACACGAAGCAAAAAACAGAAAGGGCTTTGCTTTAGGCGCTGTTTTGGCAGCAGAATTTGCGCACAACAAAAAAGGTATTTTTACTATGAAAGATTTACTAAAATTTTAAACTATGACACTTCCTCAACTATTTCTTTATTCCATAATCGCCATTGATATAGCGGTGTTTTTCAAAATTTTTGAAAAAGCAGGCATCGAAAAATGGAAAGCATTTGTACCTGGCTACAATTTATTCTGTTGGCTTAAAATGATGGAAAAACCTTGGTGGTGGTTATTCTTATTTATTTTCCCTGGCGTGAATTTTTTAATGTTCATCATTCTTAATGTAGAATTGTCTAAAACATTTGGACTACGCAAAGCGACTGATTTTGCCATAGCTATTTTATTGCCACACGTAATGGTGTTAAAAATTGCGTTTAGCAAAGAAGTGAAATTTGTTGGTGCACCCGATTACTCTAATGTTAAGAGAGGTTCCATAAGCGATTGGAGTAGCGCCATTATTTTTGCATTGATTGCCGCAGCGATTATTCGTAGTTATACGTTTGAAGCATTTACCATTCCTACGGGTTCAATGGAACGTAGTTTGCGCATTGGCGATTTTCTGTTTGTAAACAAAACCGCTTACGGACCAAAAGTTCCGAACACCCCATTGTATCTACCCATTGTGCACAATACCATTCCTGTGGTTGGTACAAAATCATATTTAGAATGGTTTGAAATGGGCTACACACGCTTGCCAGGTTTTGGAAAAGTAGAGCGAAACGATGTAGTAGTATTCAATTTTCCTGCAGGTGATACTGCTATTAATCACCCCGAGTTGGTTGCGCATACGTATAATCAAATTTTGAGAGATAGAGCCTATTCCGTTTACATGAATGAACGTAGAGGTAACGGAAATGTGTATGATTTTGAAAAAGTTAAATCTCGTTATATTTCTTACGTTAAACAACAATTAGAAGACGAGTACGGACTTATAACTCGCCCTGTTGACAAGCGTGAAAACTATATAAAACGTTGTGTTGGTCTTCCAGGAGATAGTATTGAGATTATTGATGGAAAGGTTTATTTCAACGGAAAATTAAATCCTGTAGATGATGAATCTATGTACAATTATACGGTTGAATTAAAAACACCTGTAATGTTTCGAGAAGATGTATTGAAAGACGAATTTGGTTTATACGTAAGTGAGCAAAAAGCAGAAGCATATTTTAACGGACAAACTGTTTCAATGCCGCTTACAAAGGAAAAATTAGAATTAGTAAAGAAAAATCCAAACGTGTCAAATGTTGTGGTAGAAACAAAACCAAAAGGATACTATGCGCATCCTCAAGTTGGAAGACATTGCCCTATATTTCCTAACGATGTTGCCTTTGCCGATTGGACAGAAGACAACATGGGTCCTTTCTATCTACCAAAAAAAGGAGACAACATCGAGTTAACGAAAGAGAATTTAATTTTTTACCGAAGAGCCATTGAAGCGTACGAAAAAAATAAAGTGGAAATAAAAGGTGAGCAAATTTTCATCAATGATGAATTGGCAACGCACTATACATTTAAGATGGGCTACTATTGGTTAATGGGAGATAATCGCCACAATTCTGCCGATTCGCGCATGTGGGGCTACGTACCCGAAGACCACGTGGTAGGTCGTGCGTCTTTTGTATGGATGAGTTGGGATCCTGATTATTCTTTCACTCCACGCTGGAATAGATTTTTTAAATCCATTAATTAAATCGTGTTTTCATTATCAAATTATTTCATCATCAAATTAGCTAATCAATAATGCAAGCAGTTTTTTCGCTGTTTTATGCAGGAAATAGTGACTATTTTTCAAACTTGTTGCAATACGATGTTGCGATTGATTTAGGCGAACATTTTCAAAAACAAACCTTCAGAAATCGTTGTGTGATTGCTACATCCAATGGTTTGCAAACGTTGATTGTTCCTGTGGTTCGTGAGCACAAAAAAACACCCATGAACGAAGTGAAAATTAACTATGCTGAAAAATGGCAACTCATTCATTGGCGCGCGATAACTTCTGCATACAAGAATTCGCCCTACTTTGAACACTATGAGCATCACTTTGAAGATGTGTATAAAAACCAAGCCGAACATTTGTGGCAATTCAACAAAACTATTTTAGAAAAGGTGTTACACATTCTAAAAATCAACAAGGAAATTTCTTTTTCTAAAGAGTACATCAATAGTGCAGAGATAGATTTCAGAAATCACTTTACCAAAGATTATTTACCGAAATACACAAAACCCTATCAACAAGTTTTTAATGATAGATTTGACTTTCAAGCCAATTTAAGTATCTTCGATTTGATTTTTAACCTTGGTACAGAAAGCAAAACTTATCTAACTGAGCTAACGAAAAAAAATGATTAAGAATAAAAACTTTTGACTTTATAACTTTAAACGTTTAACCAAACAAATTATGACAGAGAACGAACATAAAATACGCGAAGCCTTTCAAAACAAAGATTGGAACGAAATAAAAAGTAACGACAGTTGGGCAGTATTCAAAATCATGAGCGAATTTGTAGAAGGTTACGAACGCTTAGGAAAAATTGGTCCGTGTGTGTCAATCTTTGGTTCTGCGCGTACCAAGCCCGATAACAAGTATTACAAATTAGCCGAAGAAGTTGCACATTTAATAACCCAAAATGGTTATGGGATTATCACCGGTGGTGGTCCGGGTATTATGGAAGCAGGTAATCGCGGAGCACGCAGAGGTAAAGGCGTTTCGGTGGGCTTAAACATTGATTTACCCTTTGAACAATTCAATAATGAATTTATAGACCCCGACAAGCTCATCAACTTCGACTACTTTTTCGTACGAAAAGTGATGTTTGTGAAATACGCACAAGGCTTTGTAGTATTGCCTGGTGGCTTTGGTACGCTGGATGAATTATTCGAAGCAATTACACTCATTCAAACACACAAAATTGGTCGTTTCCCAATCATTTTAGTTGGCACAGAATATTGGAGTGGTTTAATAAAATGGATTGAAGACGTTATTTTGAAAATGGAAAATAATGTCAGCGCTGAAGATTTGAACCTTATAAAAGTGGTAGATACTCCGCAAGAAGTAGTGGACGAAATCAATCGCTTCTACAAAAAGTATCTACTCAAACCGAATTTTTAGTTTTAATGAAAAATCTCTCCCCTTCGGGGAGATTAAGAGGGGCTTCCTTCAACATCCATCTGTTAGAAAACAAAATTTATAGTTCAAATCGCGCTTTTCTTTTACTCTATTTTCGTGGCTTGTTAGTGCAAACGTATGTTTAAAACCACTCTTTTAGGATTACATTTTTTAACTTCTTTATTGTTTTCGAACTATAAAGGTGAAACAACCGTTGTGCACAATCTTCCTGAAACCATTGCAGCTAGTGAAGAGCAAGAAATTGAAATGATTATTTTGAAAGACAATTTTGAAGGACCTGCCAAGCTGGTGATTGATTGGAGCAAAACCAATGTTGAGGTAAAAGA
Source organism: Bacteroidia bacterium (assembly GCA_046569885.1). Lineage (GTDB taxonomy): Bacteria > Bacteroidota > Bacteroidia > Flavobacteriales_D > Parvicellaceae > JBKHVV01. Next base: position 3,624 of record JBKHVV010000057.1, on the reverse strand, counting down.
AGGGTATTCTTCGGGTGCTTCGTTTTCGTTTTTAGGAAAAAAATCCTTGTTTATTTGGTACAGCATTGAAAGTAATAATGTGGTTACGCTTACTTACAAAGTGAAAGGAAATATTACCGATGCGCACCAAAAAGTTACGGGACATTTCTACTACATGAAAGATGGCGAAACCATTAAAGTGCCGGTAACGCCAACAGTGAAGAGTTCATTGGTTCACTAGTTTTTAGTGTATAGATAAAAACACCTCCGCCATCATACAGCGTGCGCTACCGCCACCAATGGTTTCTATGGTAGGAATGGACATCGGTAACAATTCACAATACCGTTGAAGCTGTTCTTTTTGAATTTCCGAAAGCGTCTTGAACGCACTTTGAGACATCACCAGAAAACGCATTTCGTCATTGCCTTTTACTTCGAGCATGTTGCCTGCAAATTGATGCATTTGCTCAAAACTGATGTCAATGATTTGATGTTGGCTGCTGCTTAATTGTTGCAGTAAGCTGTCGCGCTCGGTTTTATCGCTGATGCTTTCCAAACATACAACAGCAAAGCCTTTTCCGATGCACATCATTACGTTCGTGTGATAAATTTCTGTTCCGTTTTGGTCGTGGGCGAAAAAGGAAATGGGTGTATAGTTTAAGTGTGAGCACACTTTTTCAAACAACCATTTATCGGTGCGCGGAGACAAACACGCATACGCTATTTTGTTATCATGGTCGAACACGATGCTGCCTGTGCCTTCTAAAAATTTACCTTCTTGCTCGTATGGGCTTAAATCTAAAATTTCGTTAACGTTAAATTGCTTTTTTAGGGTTTCGATAATATCCAAGCGTCTTTCGTGTTGACGATTAGGTGTGCACATCGGGTACAAAATTACCGTACCGTTTTCATGAAACGTTACCCAATTGTTCGGAAAAACAGCATCGGGTTTTATGGGTTGAGGTGTATCGTCAAACACCAAAACGTTTACACCTTTGTTTTTTAATGTGTGCACAAATTGGTCGAACTCTCTTTGAACTTTTTGCGAAATAATTTCTTGCGCTTCACTTGGCTTTACTTGAAAGGCATTCGATGTTGCCGTTTGTTCGTTAAACACAAATCCCGAAGGGCGTACAAGTAATATGTGGTTGGTGGTTTGTATGGTGAGAGGTGGTTTTGGTTAGTGCTTCTTAATCTCAAACATACAAAAAAATATCTTAGTGAAAATTCCCTCCTAAAAAGGAGGGTAGGGAAGTGTAAATTTATAAATTTACATTTATGAAATAGCCATGCACCGAAGGGCACACAAACATCGATGAAGATAACATGGCGTATTCCATATGACAATTAAAAAACAACTTAGTGAAACGCTCTCATGAGCACATTTAAAAAAAAAATTAAAAAGCGAATAAATTATCTACATATGAAAATTCCTTACAATCCCGAATTAAGAGAGAAGGCGAGATATTTAAGAAAAAACTCTACGCTTTCGGAAGTGTTGTTGTGGAACGAAATAAAAAACGGGAAGCTTTATGGTTACGATTTTCACCGACAAAAACCTATTTTAAATTACATTGTTGATTTTTTCTGTCATGATTTGTGTTTGGTGATTGAGATAGATGGTACAAGCCACGATGAAAAAATGGATTATGATGCAAAACGTCAAAATGAAATAGAAGCACTCGGTTTAACTATTTTAAGATTTTCTAATTTAGAAGTTAAGAAACATTTACCACAAGTACTTGCAGTTATTGATGATTACATTGAGAAGTGTAACGGTAATGTTTGACACCTCCCTTTATCCCTCCTTTTTAGGAGGGAATTTAATTCCCCTCTATTAAGCTTGCGCTGAGCGTAGTCGAAGTAAGGGGTAGGGGCGTGTTTTTATTTCGGCTTCAGAATGACAAACAAATTTTAAGTTTCACTTTTTAGTGGAAGTTTTTCAAACTAATTACTTCATGCTTTTAATATAAATACTATCTATAGCTTTAAATTGTTTGTTTGATTTATATATAGTATCGCGTTGAATTTCTCCGTTAATCAAACGAGTGAATACATAACTGGTATCAATTTCATATAGAGATATGAATTCTTTGGTCTTATAGAAGATTTCAGATTTACTTGTAAAGTTTGATTTAATACCTTTACTATTATCATTTAAATCAATTTTAAGTTTATTGTTACTTAAAATTTGATACACACCATTCATTTTTTTATAAATAATAGAGTCTGGTAAGCTTATTTCTAGGTTCAATAATATTGTTTTTGGGGTCTTAGTTTGGTCAACAGAATAAGTAAATGAACAGTCTATTCCTTTTTCTTTATAAGATACTTCGTTAACCTCTTTACCGTTGAAACTTAATTCAAAGGTTCCATTTTCATTAAATTTTAGGTATTGAAGTTTTTCATTTTTTAAATGAAACCAAGTTCCAAAAAGCTCTTTGTCCAAATTATTATCTTGTTTTGATGCAGATAATAATATTGCTCCAATTGTTATAAGAAGAAAAAGGTGTATTAGTTTAGCTTTCATAATTAGTAGTTTAAAATTTGTTCAATCGCCTTGGCAACCTTATCACCATTAGGTAGTAGGGTAGCTTCTAATACAGCGTTTAGCGGTATCGCGGGTGTGTCTTCGCTACCTACAATGCCAATGGGTGCATCTAAATGTGTAAAACATTCGCGTTGTATGCGTGCTGCTAAGCCCAATGTAAAGCTATTTTCACGGCTTTCTTCTGTTACTAATAATATTTTGTTGTGGCGCTTGGTCAGCTCGTACATGGCTTCTTCATCCAAAGGGTTTAGTGTGCGCAAATCCAAAATTTCTACTTGTCCTTTGTACTGCTTTTCGGCTTCTAAACTCCAATACACACCACGTCCGTAGGTAATAATGCCAATAGAATTTCCTTTAGTGATGTGCTCCTCATTAGCGGTAAGTACAGTACGTGCTTTGCCAAACGGAATGATGTAATCTTCATCCGGCTCAATGGTTTTAGCGCCTTCCGTTCCTGCAATTTTACTCCAATACAAACCTTTGTGTTCAAATATCACCACAGGGTTAGGATCGTAGTAAGCAGATTTTAGCAAACCTTTCAAATCTGCACCAGTACTAGGGTACGCCACTTTAACTCCACGAATATTCGTAACTACAGACTCTACACTTGATGAATGGTAAGGACCACCCGAGCCATAAGCGCCAATAGGCACACGCAATATCATACTCGCAGGCCATTTGCCATTAGACAAATAATACGAACGGCTAACTTCGGTAAATAATTGATTGAGTCCTGGCCAGATGTAATCGGCAAATTGCACCTCTACAATAGGGCGCAAACCAACGGCAGCCATACCAACTGTGCTACCAACAATAAATGCTTCTTGAATAGGTGTGTTAAACACACGCTCATCGCCAAACTGTTGTGCTAGGGTAGCGGCCTCACGAAATACACCGCCTAAGCGTCCGCCCACATCTTGTCCGTACAATAAACATTCAGGATGTTTCGCCATCAGTTCACGAACAGCAAACAGGGCGCAATCTACCATTACCGTGGGTTGTTTCCCTGCTGGTGAACGTTCACCTTTTTCTTCGGTAACAGGCGTTGGCGCAAATTTATACGTATGCAAATCCTCTGGGCGAGGGTCTTCTTC
>JBKHVV010000056.1:0-12716 GCA_046569885.1 Bacteroidia bacterium | reverse complement strand
TTATCTATGTCTGAAAAAATTGGCGATCATGTCATCAACGTTACCGAAGGAATTACAGGAGAAGTTTAGTTAATTACGAGTTAGAAATTACGAATTAAAAATTTATTTTTATAATTCTTAATTTTCAGTTTGTAATTGTTATGCTACATTGGTATAAACCGCTTGCACATCATCGTCTTCTTCCAGTTTATCAATCAGCGTTTCAATGTCGGTCATTTGTTCTTCGTTAAATTCTTGCGGATTGGTAGCAATGCGCTGCAATGATGCTTTTAGAATTTTGATGCCTTTATCTTCAAACGCTTTGTTTAATGTGCCAAAATTGGTGTAGTCTGCATAAACGTAAGCCATGTTGGCGTTTACTTGTATTTCTTCCAATCCAGCATCAATTAATTCAAATTCTAATTCTTCTAAATTTACGGCATCTGTTTTTTCAAACTCGAACACTGCTTTGCGTGTAAACATAAATTCTAAAGATCCTGTGGGAACAATCATTCCGCCATTTCTGGTTAAATAAAATTTTATGTTGGCAACCGTTCGGTTAGGATTATCAGTAGCACATTCAATAAAAATCAACGAACCATGAGGACCTTTGCCTTCGTAGTTTATTTCAACATACGCTTCTACATCTTTTTGAGTGGCGCGTTTTATAGCTGCATCAATGTTGTCTTTAGGCATGTTTTGCGCCTTGGCATTTTGAATTGCCAAACGCAGTTTTCCGTTCATTTCGGGGTCGGCAACACCTTCTTTTGCAGCAATGGTTATGGCTTTTGAAAGTTTTGGAAATATGCGCGACATTTTGTCCCAACGTTTTTCTTTGGCTGCTCGTCTATATTCAAATGCTCTACCCATGATAAATTGATTTTTTAAGTGTTCAAAAATAGTAAATAATGCACAACGATGAATTGCGAATTAATAATTTAGAAATTAAAAATTAGGACTTTCGACCTTTAGACTTTATAAACTTTGGACTTTAAACTGAGCGTTTAGCTCCTATTTTTTATAGTTTTTTTCGTAGAAAACGTTGTAGCCATCTAAGTCTTTTTCTTTGTAAAGCAGCAAATAATTGGGCTGGCTTATGATGAAAAACTTATTAGATGCTTCGTTGTATGGCTTCAACTTGTCTTTATCTGCTTTGAATGCGGTTAAAAATGATTCGGCTTCTTTTTTAGAGTTGAATGGCTTAACCACCACCAACTGATTTTCTTGGCTATAAATAGCACTGGAAACATTAAGATTCATGATGCTAAACGAAGCCATGCTAAAATCTGAAAGTGCATTTTTTAGTGGGTTTACACTACCTAAAGTTGATTGATGAACATAAATAAAAAAATGTTGAGCACCTGCATCGTACTTGTAATTTACACCGCTTATTTGGGTTATTTGTTGTGTGGTATTTTTACGAATAATATCGAGTGTGTTTTGAGATAATTCTGCTACTTTTTCATTTGGACATTGCGCCACAACATAATCTAATGCTTGCTCGTAGGCAGATAAGCTATCTTTGTTTGATAAATAGCCAATAGACGTTGCGCGCAAATAAATGGACTGACAGAAAAATGGATTTAACGTGTCTTTTTGTGTGGTAAATTGATTCGTGTTTTCAATCACAAACGGGTAATTTTTTTCATTAAAATTAGCTAATAACAACTCATATTCTTTTTTTGCTTTCTGCATTTCCTTTGATTTATCTGCCAAGTAATTCGGGTCTGAAAGAATTTTAGCGTACTCCGTTTCGGGGAAGAAATTCAAAATAGCCTTTCTATGTTTTTCTGCTAAATCTTCATTTTTCTGCTCTTTATAAATGAGGTATAAATTAAAGTGCGCAGCAGCCGTCAATTCCGCTTCAGGAAATAATTCCGTCATTTTATTAAACGACTTTATGGCTTCAGGATAATCATTTAATCCTTGCTTGTAAACTGTTCCTGCGCCAAAGTATGCGTTAATTAACAAGCTATCCGAACGCCATTTTTGTTCTTCTGTGAGCGGAACATTTTTTAGATAATAATCTATCGTGTATTCCAATTTTGTTCCCGCAGAATCAACGCCCGCTTCTTCATCTCCAATAGTAGCAAACGTAGATGTTTTGTCGCTTCTGCGCCAATTGTCTTCGTTTACACGTGTTCCCCAAGTACGCTTAAAATCATTGTAACCTTGTGTGCGTAAGTTTTGGTCAAATGCCCAAAATGTTGTTCCACCTCCAGAAGTAGGAACTACAACTCCTGGATTGTTCACCATTACAACAGGTGCGCTTTGTTGTTTTTGCTTTTCTTCATCTTCGCGCTGTTTTTGCACAATCATTTTTTCAATTTTTTTGATGATGTCTTTCTCAGAAAAATTATTAGCTAAATGACGTACGCTATCTTGAAATTCAATCGTATTAAGGTGTGTAACCAATTCTTTCAGGTTTTTATTTATACGTGTTACCTCTCTAAATCTATCGTGTTCTTCTTTTATAATGTTTAACGTGCTATCGTAATACGCTTGAGATGGAACGTATTTTTTATCACCATAAAACATGTCTGCCAAACGCAAATAGGCTTTTGCTTTTTTCTCATTGTTTTTGCTGTATGCCGCAGATTTTTTTAGATATTCAATGCCTTTATCTTTATTATTTTCTTTGAATTCGAGTTCTGCTAAGGCAAAATAAATCACATCTAAATAATCTGCGTTTTTATCGTCTTTTGAAAGTCTGATTAATTTTTTTCGAAGCGTGTTGGTGTTATTTCCTGTTGATACAAATACTTGATTTATTTGCGCATAAAACGCCATTTCGTAAGGCGGTGTGTATTTGAGTACTTTTTCATAGCTCATGCCTGCCGCTAAAAGCTGTCCTGTTTCTTGTTGAATTTGCCCCAAAATAAAATATAAGCGTGCTTTGGTTTTTCTGTTTTTTATCAATTCAATGCTTTCCTCTAATGACTTAGTGGCTTTTTTGTAGTCTTTAGATTTTACATAAAGATGCGATTCCGTTAATTTTTTTTCCAGAATAAATTGCTTAGAAAATTTAGTGTGCTGAACTTCTTCTTTTGCCCCAAACTGACTAGACGCACTTCTTTTTGGTTGTTTTGTCTTTCTTACAGAATAGCCAGATTTTTTGCCTTTGCTGTCTTTATCTTCTTTGTTTTTTTCTTTAGAGGCTTCTTGTTCGTCTATTTCTGATTGTAGTGATAGCAAAATTCTGTTCGCAGCATTAAAATCTTCGGCTTCTACATAAGTTTTGGCAGCCCAAAGCCTAGACCAATGGTAGTTTTCATCTTCAGGATAAGTGTTTTCTATGTACTTGAAAATTTCGTTGGCTCTATCAAATTCTTTTTTGTGAAAATGCGCCACGCCAATCATTAACCAGTTATTGTCTATCCATTTTCCCCATTCTTGACCTTCTTTGCTGCCTGTTTTTTTTTCGGGCATGGCATGTCGTTTAATCACTGTGGCACACTTTGAAATGGAAGTATCCATTACCGCAAACATTGATTTTGATTCTGCTTCGTTTGGGTAAAGAACAACTGGCAAAACCAGGTCGTAATTTTCTTTGTAAGAATAACGAAACGATTTTAGCGCTTCTTTTATGGCTTCGCGCGCATTAAAGTAGCCGTTGTAATGGGCGGTAGTGTTGTGGTAAGCTCTATTTAAAAAGCGATTTTTATCGGTAGAGCATTGCCAAAGGGCAGTGCCTATCAACAGAACAGAGAAACCATATAGAAGTTTTTTTATGCTCAAACCTATTACCTTAACTAATTATGCACAAAAATATTTTATTTTACGGATATTTGCCACGATTAAATGAAAAGGTTGAAAGGCTAAAGTAGAACGTTTAAAAAATTAATCAAAGCAACTTTCAACCTTCAACATTAAACTTTCAACATATTAAGTGCAAGAACAAAAGCCTACATATATTAGAAAATTACAGCTCTTTTGGAACAAACTTAGGCGTCCGTACAGAATAGTAATTATCAATCCGTTTACGTTTGAAGAAAAACGTAAATGGCAGCTTACACGAATGAATGTGTTTATTGCCATGACGCTTTTGGTGTTTCTAATTGCATCTGCCACATATCTTTTTATTGCTTACACGCCTTTTAAATATTCCATTCCGGGTTATTTAACAGAACAAGAGCAAAAGCGCATTGAGCGTATGGATAAAGAAAACATTGAGCGCTTAGATAACTTAATTGCCGAGCTAGAACAAAAACAATTGTTTATTGACAATATTACTGCCGTTCTTAATGGTCGCGTAACAACCATGCCTTTAGATTCTACACTTCAAGCTCAAGAACCCGTAAACGTTGAGTTTCCAACATCAAAAGAAGATTCTATTTTAAGAGCACAAGTAAGCGAAGAGGAACGCTTAAACTTAGCTAAGCCCATTGCAAAAAGCGGAGATAAAATCAATTTGGCAAACATTCTTTTATTTAGACCTGTTGATGGAAAACTAACCAATGCTTATAATAAAGAAGATGGGCACATGGGTATTGACATTATTGCGCCAGAATCTGAACCGGTAAAAGCAACGCTTGATGGTACCATTATTTTTGCATCGTGGACAAGCGATAATGGTTACGTCATACAAATTCAACACGCTTATAACCTTATTAGTGTTTACAAACACAACTCTGTGCTACTAAAAAAAGTTGGAGAAACAGTAAAATCTGGTGAAGCCATTTCGTTTATTGGTAATTCAGGAGAGCTTTCTGAAGGACCACACCTGCACTTTGAACTTTGGCAAAACGGACAAGCATTAAATCCTGCCGAGTATATTTCTTTTTAATTTTACATCATGAACAAAATCTATTATTTAGCAACGTGTAGCACTTGCCAACGTATTATAAAAGAGCTAGAACCTTTAGCAAAATTTGAACTGCAAAATATTCGTGAAGAAAAAATTACGCCCCAACAATTAGATGACGTGTCTAAAGTTGTTGGTTCTTACGAAGCGTTGTTTAGCAGAAAATCCATGAAATTTCGTTCTATGGGTTTGCATGAGCAAACACTGAACGAAAAGGATTATCGCCAACTTATTTTACAGGAAGATACGTTTTTAAAACGCCCAGTAATTATTGTTGATAAGAAAGTCTTTGTGGGCAACGCCAAAAAAACCATAGAAGAAGTGAAAGCTGTTTTAACTCATTAATTCCTGTTGTCATTCTGAACGTAGTGGAGAATCTCTGCCTGTCTTTTTTAGATTCTTCGTTTCACTCAGAATGACAAAAAACCACCATGTCCTCCACTCTAAAAGCCCATTTAGCGCTATTTTCAGCCAATTTAATTTATGCACTTAACTATGGCATTGCTAAAGATGTTATGGGCGAAGATTATGTTGACCCATTTGCATTTATTTTATTTCGCGTAGTAGGTGCTATACTCTTGTTTTGGGCAGTTTGGCTTACCTCAAAACGCGAGAAGATTGAGAAAAAAGATTATCTGCGATTTGTGTGGTGTGGCGTATTTGGCGTGGCAGCCAATCAACTCATGTTTTTTGAAGGACTCCATTTAACCAATGAAATCAATGCGTCTATCATTATGACGGTAAATCCAATCATGGTGTTGATAATGGCGGCATTTATTGTAAAAGAGCGCCTAACTTCTCAAAAATTAATGGGCATTTTGCTGGGTATTGCCGGAGCGGTGTATTTGATTTTATCGAAAGAAAAAAGTGCTAAGGAAGCATCCATTTTAGGTGATGTTTTAATTTTTATGAATGCTGCTGCTTATGGTTTATACCTCATCATTGTAATGCCGTTGATGAAAAAATACAGTCCTTTTACTGTAGCTAAATGGTCGTTTACGTTAGGCTTTATTTTTGTACTTCCATTTGGGCTTTCACAATTAGGCGATGTTAACTGGAACATGCCAACAGACATTATTTTAAAAATAGCTTTTGTAATAGTGTTTACTACATTTTTTGCTTACATTTTAAACATCTCTGCATTAAAGCACGTAAGCCCAACGGTAGTAAGTGCCTACATTTATTTACAGCCTTTATTAACGAGTGTTATTGCTTTATTTCGCGAAACGGACAGCATTACATTACCCAAGGTAATTTCTGCGATACTTATCTTTACGGGGGTGTATTTAGTAAGTGTAAAAACGCCTCTCCTAATCTCTCCAAAGGAGAGAAATTAATAGTTGTATTTTTCAAAACCTCCCCTTTGGGGAGGAAGGTGGGGCTTTTTTAATACATTTGTCCCATGATAAAATCAATGACAGGCTTTGGCAAAGCCACAAAAACCATCGGTAATAAAACCTTTGCTATTGAATTGCGCTCGGTAAATAGCAAGCAGCTTGACCTTAATTTGCGCATGCCTTCTGTTTATCGTGAAAAAGAAATTGAACTACGAAATTTTGTTGCCGAGAAATTAATTCGTGGGAAAATAGATTTAAGTCTTTCTGTCGAAAATAATGGCGAAGAAAAAACTTTTCAAATCAATCAAGAATTAGCAAAAATTTACTTTAACGATTTGCAACAATTAGCTAAAAACATTGGTAGAGAAAATGAGCCAATTTTACCATCATTATTGCGAATGCCCGACATTATGAAATCGGAAAAAACCGAAATTGACGAGCAAGAATGGAAACAAATTTTGCTTTTAGTTGACGAAGCAATCATTCAGTTCAATCAATTTAGAAGCAGCGAAGGAAACACGTTAGAAAAAGATTTTACTGCTCGTGTAAACACTATTTTATCACTACTAAAAAGCGTTGAACCCTTTGAGCAAGACCGCATCAACACACTAAAAGAGCGTATTCAAAAAAATTTAATGGAACTTGTCGCCAAAGAAAACATTGACCAAAATCGCTTTGAACAAGAGTTGATATATTACTTAGAAAAATTTGACATTACCGAAGAAAAAGTGCGCCTAAAAACTCACTGCGATTATTTTTTAGAAACCATCAAAAAAGAAAACGAACAAGGGCGAAAACTTAATTTTATTTCGCAAGAAATGGGTAGAGAAATCAATACACTGGGCTCAAAAGCTAACCAGTCTGATATGCAAAAATTGGTGGTACAAATGAAAGATGAATTGGAAAAAATCAAAGAACAACTTCTAAACGTTTTATAAAAAATTGAAAGGAAAAGCCATCATATTTTCTGCGCCATCAGGCGCTGGCAAAACGACCATTGTAAGACATTTACTTTCGGCACTTAATAATTTAGCGTTTTCTGTTTCTGCTACAAGTCGCTCCAGACGTAGCTATGAAGTAGATGGTCAAGATTATTATTTTATTTCTGTTGAAGCATTCAAAAATAAAATCAACCAAAATGATTTTGTAGAATGGGAAGAAGTATATCCCGATCATTTTTACGGAACTTTGAAAGCCGAAATAGAAAAAATTTGGAGCGAAGGCAAGCACGTTATTTTCGATGTAGATGTTGTTGGCGGATTGAACTTAAAAAAATATTTTGGCGAAAAGGCACTGTCTGTTTTTGTGCAGCCGCCATCATTAAAAGTACTTGAAGAACGGTTGCGAAGTAGAAAATCGGAAAGCGAAGAAAAAATAGAAATGCGTTTGGCAAAAGCAAAAAATGAACTTCTAAAAGCCAACGAATTTGATTTTATTTTGCTCAACGATAATTTAGAAATGGCCAAACAAACTGCCGAAAAAGTGGTTAAAATTTTTTTGAGTGCGTAAATGGCAAAAAAAATCGGACTATACTTCGGAACGTTTAATCCCATTCACGTAGGACACTTGGTTATTGCCAACCACATGGCCGATTATACTGAATTAAATGAAGTTTGGTTGGTGGTAACACCTCAAAATCCATTAAAGAAAAAAACGTCTTTATTGGAAGATTATCATCGCTTGGCGATGGTAAGAATTGCCATTGATGATAACCTAAAATTACGGGCTTCGGATATTGAATTTACACTTCCAAAACCATCTTACACAGTAAACACATTGCTGTATTTGCGTGAAAAATATCCCGAAAAAGAATTTGCTTTAATTATGGGCGAAGACAATTTACGAACGCTACATAAATGGAAAAATTACGAAGAAATTTTAGCGCAACATAAAGTTTACGTTTACCCCAGAATCCTTACAGAATCGGAACTGGAAGAAATGAATCAAATTGATGGCGACAGCAAAGTAGAGGTCTATAATCATGCCAACATAATATTGGTTGATGCTCCCGTAATGAAGGTTTCGGCTAGCTTTATCCGCAAAGCCATTCATGACAAAAAAGACGTGCGCTACCTACTTACCGAGCCTGTATTTAAGTACGTTGAGGAAATGAGTTTTTATAAATAATTCTATTTTCAAATAACGTTTCTTAACATAAGTTTTATTGCGTTTCTAAAAAACAGTTTGTAAATTAGCACCAACCAAACACATAAACACATGAAAAAAATACTCGTAGTATCCATCCTAGCTTTGGTGTTAGCCACAAGTTGCGCTAAACGAAAAGCCAATAAAGAAACTACCGACTTTGAGGACAATTCATTAGCAGAAGTTGGCTTTAACGATGCCTTAAAAGTAGCCGAATCAGCCATGGCTGATAGCAGCTTAAATAAAAGCACATCTTACTTCAAATCGGTATTTGGTGCCTGCGCCACCGTAACCATTAATCCTCCTGCAGGAACTACCACATTTCCTAAAACCATTACGGTTGATTTTGGTAATGGCGGATGTGTAGACACCTACGACATTGAGCGTAAAGGAAAAGTGATTGTTACGCTTACCGACAAATACCGAAACACAGGTTCGGTAACTACCCTAACCACAGAAAATTTTTATGTAGAGGGCTACAAAATAGAAGGTACCAAAACGGTTACCAACAAAGGCACAAATGCTGCTGGAAATTTGGAGTATTCTGTAGAAATAACCAACGGGAAAATTACCTATCCTGATGGCGATGTAACCACTATGGAATCTTCAAGGGTAAGAGAATGGATAGAAGGAGAAAGTACTCCTTTAAATCCTTTTGATGATGTGTATTCCATTACTGGAACAGCCGAAGGTGTGAACCGCGATGGAAGAGCTTATACGCTAACGGTTACGTCTGCCTTACGTGTTCAGCTAAACTGTAGATGGATTACCAAAGGAACGATGGAAATTCAGCCCGAAGATTTAAAACTAAGAACTGTTGATTTTGGGGATGGCAGTTGTGATAACGATGCCACAGTAAACATTGGTAAAAAAACCTATCCTATAGAAATGAAATAAAAAGAATCTTTATTTACACTCTTTTTTCAAAGTAGTGCTTACCACCACCTCAACATTGGGCCAAAGTTTGTTTACACCATCAGGTCCTGTGTGGCGCACAGAGCATACTTTGTTTAGTGCATCTAAGGCATTTTGAGCACCCCAATCGGGAATATTTAAAGTAGTTTTTAGCTTTAACTCATTCTCAATAACTTCATATTTTGCAGGAATTTCAAGAGACACATTGTTCATGGTTAAACGTATTTTAGCATCACCATTTTTTGCTTCTAAAATATTTCCTGTAATGACAGATGTTTCTTTCATTACATTGAAAAAACTATTGATGATTTTCGGGTCACGCTCCGCATCTCCGGAGTTAAGACTGCTTGTAGAAATAATAAAATTTGCACCCACCAAAACATCCTCGGCAATTTCAGAAACGGTAACATTTTCTACAACTACAGAATCAAATTTTCCTTTCACAGCATCTTTACTTGATAGCTTGTAAGCTGTCCAATTTACCGATGTTGTGGATGCGTCATACGCATAGGTACACGCTTCTTTTTTTACTTCTTCAACAACTGGTGTTTGCTCTGTTTTTTCTTCGTTGGAGCATGCCATCATTGCAACACTCAACATTGCAATAGCACTAAGTTTAATCGTCTTCATATCTTATTCAAATTTTATTAATACCTGATTTTTTTCTACAGCTGCTTTTTCATTTACTTCAATAGATTTTACCACTACATCGGCAGGTGATTTTAGTACATTCTCCATTTTCATGGCTTCTAAAATCAATAGTGGCTCATCTTTTTTTACTTCTTGACCTATCTGCACTTTTATGTTTAATACCAAGCCAGGCATGGGTGCTTTTAATTCGTTTACTTTTGCAGAAACACCTCTCGAAAGCCCCATTTTTTTGAGCAACGCATCGTATTTATCTTCTGCTTTTAGTTGATATTCTGTGCCGTTTACTTTTATGGTAAATTCTTTTTTCTCTCGGTCTTCTTTTAACACTTCTAACGTGTACGACCTATGATTGTTGATTAAATGAAATTTGTTCTCCGAAATTTTTATCAAATCAGAATGTTGAATTTTGCCATTAATGGATAAAACACCTTCTTTTTCTTCTAACGAAAATTCTTTGTCTGTTTGCGGAGAGGTTATTTTAAGCATATCTTAAAAATTTACGCTAAAGGTAAAAATCTTGGGTTGGTTTAACAATTATTCGGCACTAATTGTTTTTTCTTGCTTAAATTCTTCAATGGTCGGGAGGATTTTATGACACCCTTCAACCAACGGATTGTAAAGCGCAGAACCATTTATTTGCTCTTGGGAAATAAACCGCAAATGCTCGTTAAACGTTTCTATTACCAGCACTAAAACCGCAAGTAGAGCAAGGGCTTTAACCACACCAAACAATGCTCCAAAAATTCTATTAGGCAAACCCAAAGCCACTACTTTTATTGCTTTTTCAAGCAGTCGCCCAAGAATAAAAACAAAAACAACCACCGCTAAAAATGTTATAGAAAATGACACAATGGGCAAATATTTAGAATCAACCAAACCCGACAATCCTTCGGCTGCGTAATTAGATAGTTTTATGCCAACAAACACACCGCCCACAAGTGCCAAAAGCGTTGCCAACTCAATAACAAAGCCCTTTTTAAAACCCAAATATCCCAGCCAAACAACAGGAACGGCTATGATGATGTCTATGTAGTTCATACTTTAGTTGAAAGTTTAAGGTTGAAAGTTAAAAGTCCGTAAGGTCGAAGGTCATAAAGTCAAAGGTCAAAAAAATCATCTTCAAATTGTTACATTGATACATTATTTAATTGTTACATTAGTAATCGGCCCAAAGTTAAGCGTTCTTTTTCACATTGTTTAATTGGCACATTGCTAAATTGCTACATTTGCAACGTGGATTTTGAATTTGAGAAAAAATGGAACGAAACCGTGCAAAAGGCCTCTAAGCATTTTGGCGAAAAATTAGACTTAGATGCGCTTATTTTTCTCATCGGAATACAAGAATTAAATAAAGGCTATCTAAAACTCACTAAAGACCAAAAACTGGAAGTAATGCACATTGCCGTTTGCACACTTTTAGAACCTTACGGATACTACGAATTTGTAGGATTAGATGAAGACGAATGGCCACATTTTCAACTCAAAGAAAAATTACCCGCATTAGATAAAAAAGGGCAAGAACGCTTGTTGAAAGAAGCCATTATTGAGTATTTCGCTTAGTTTTTTTTCAATTTTCCTCCCTTTCGGGGAGGTCAGGAGAGGCTTAGCACTTCGTACAAAACACCGTTTGTTTACTAATTTGTTCTTGCTCTACTTTTATGATGCCAATTTGTGGCTCAATAACCGAATCTCCAATTACCAAATCAATATCCAACACTGCAAAACCGGTTTGACCCGCCTTAAATTTTTCGGTAAAATTAACCTCTGCTATTCCGTTCGATTTAGTGGTAATCACCGTGTCAATCCTATCCGATCCATCATAATATAGTCTTAGCTGAACATCTGTAACTTTTGTGCTGTCAGACGCTCGCAAAAGCGTTACAGAAGCTATTGTGTCGCGCTCTTTGTAGCATCTGTTAAAGGCGAAAACCATCATTAATGAAATAATCGCCAAGAGTATTCTGTGTGATATGCTCATAAATGCTATTTTTGTAACTTCTTACTTGTACGAAAACAAAACAAAAATGTTTAAAAAAGCCACATATTTTTTTACGCTTGGCGCATTATCTTTATTATTTATGGCATGTCCCAACGAAAAAGAAAGCGGAACACGCGTTCTTATGCAAACCACACACGGTGATGTAGAAATCTTGTTGTACGATGCAACACCTCAACACAGAGATAACTTTGTGAAATTAGCCAACGAAGGTTTTTACGATAGTTTATTATTTCATAGAGTCATCAACGAGTTCATGATTCAAGGTGGTGACCCTGATTCCAAAAACGCACCTTCGGGCGTTAATTTAGGAAGTGGCGGACCAGGTTATACCGTTCCTGCTGAGTTTAACAAGAAGTTTATTCATAAAAAAGGAGCGTTGTCTGCTGCGCGTCAAGGCGACCAGGTAAACCCCGAAAAAGCATCTTCCGGAAGCCAATTTTACATTGTTCAAGGCAAAGTGTACGATTCTACCGAATTGGTAAATATGGCCAAACAAATGGACACGCGTAAAATGCAATCGCAAATTCAAAACTATTTATTCAAGCCCGAAAACAAAGCAGAATTAGACCGCGCACGAGATATTCAAATGAATAAACCCGACAGCTTAGAGTTTTTTATCAATGAACTAAAAGAAAAAATTGGTTACGAAACGTTTGAATACACTCTAGAGCAAATAAAAGTTTACACCACAATTGGTGGCACACCATTTTTAGACCGAGATTATACCGTTTTTGGCGAAGTTTTAACAGGACTTGATGTCATTGATAAAATTGCCACAGTGGCGACAGGTCAAGCAGACAGACCCATTGAAGACGTGCGTATTTTATCTGTAAAAGTGATAAAAAAATAAATGCTTAGCAGAGTAGAAGAATTATTGAAAGAAGTT
>JBKHVV010000055.1:0-13447 GCA_046569885.1 Bacteroidia bacterium | reverse complement strand
ACGAGTGCAAAACATGGTGCTCGTAAAAGCTATCCATGTCTTTTCGGCTAATCACATTGATTTGCTCATTCCAAAAATCATACAATGATTTTAACTGAATGAATTGTTGTTTTTGGGTTTCAGTAAGATGTGGAAAGTAGTTAAAAATAAGTTCTGCGCTGGTCATTAAATTTTGTGCTCAGAATTTTTGAGAATGTCGTACAGAAAATCGCGTGCTCTAAAGAGTTGTGCTTTTACCGTTCCAAGTGGTAAATCTAGTTTTTCAGAAATTTCTTCGTAAGACATTTCTTGGAAATAGCGCATTTCTACTAGCTCTTTGTAGCGTGGTTTTAGTTTATCAACTACTTCTCTAAGCAAAACAATTTTCTGATCCCGAATGGCTTCTTGTTCAGGATTTCGGTCTGATGATTTTATTTCATAACCCGGAGATTCGCCATCTTCACCATCAAAAGGAACATCAATAGAGGTCATTTTGAGTTTGCGTCTTCTTATAAAATCAATACAATTGTTGGAAGCTATTTTGAATAACCACGTACTGAATGCATAGTTGGGTGTATATTGTTTTAGTCGGCTAAATGCCTTTCCAAATGCTTCAATGGTTAAATCATCGGCATCATCTTTATTGCTTACCATTTTAAGCAACATAAAGTAAACAGAGTCTCTGTATCTGCCCATCAATTCTGCATAGGCTTTTTGGTCGCCACTAAGCGCTTTCTTTACTACTTTGTAATCGTAAAGAGCTTTTGCAGATAAATTACTGTCGTCTTCTAACTCCATTTATTGGGCTTTGATATTGTGTTTGAGTAGTAAATCAATCCGTTGGTGAAAAACAAAATACATTCCATAAAAGGAAGCAAAAACAATTGCTTTGTTTCTCCCAAAATTTTAAAGACTTTGTACGCAAACAGCGTAAAGATAAAAATTCTAAATAAAAAAGCACCTAAAATAAACCAATCAATTTTTCCGGAAATGAGCAGAAATATAAAACTCATCAAAAAAATCAGGTAAGAAACCGAATACAATCCAAGCAATGCTTTATTGATGAAACGATACTTTGGTGCCGTTAAAAAATGTCTTTTTTTCTGCCTAATCCAATCGTTAAAATTTGATTTTGGATAAGAGTACGTCAAACCATCTGACGATGCCGAAACAGAAATTTTTGCTTTGCCTAAAACATCTCTTACAAACAAATCATCATCTCCCGAAGGCAACGTATAATGAGATTTAAATCCTTTTACATCAAAAAACAATTGCTTTGTGTAAGCCATATTTCTACCCACCGCCATGTAAGGCATTTTTGCCAACGCATAACTAAAATAGTTGTACGCAATAAGCAAGGTATCAAAGCGCGAAATGTATGCCCAGAAGCCTTTACCACCCTTTAATGGAGAAAGACCAATAACTAAATCGCTATTCTCAAATTCTTTGCACATTTCGTACAACCAATTGTCTGAAGAAGGCACACAATCAGCATCTGCAAAAAGTAGATGCTCATATTTTGCGGCTTTTACACCCATCGTTTTGGCAAACTTTTTTCCTGCAAACGGATTGTGTTCACTTTCGGGAACGGTAACCACTTTAATGTTTTTAAATTTTTCTTCAAATTTTTCAAGTAAGCTGGCTGTATTATCCCACGAACGGTCATTCACCACCACTACTTCATATTCATGATAATGTTGTTCTAAGTATTTCGGTAAATTTTCTTCAAGATTCTTTGCTGCGTTGCGCGCGCAAATAATGATTGAAACAGGTGCATTAAAAGTATTTACCTGCAAGTTTTCTTTATACAAAAACGAACGAAAATAGATAGCAAACATATACATCAACTGAATACCAAACGCTACCCAAAAAGCGTAATAAATTACCGATATCAACATATTCATCCAACAGCAAAATTATCTTATCGCATTAAGCCCTATATTTGCCAGCGTTATATTTATTAACAAATGAATTTTAAACTAACAG
This sequence comes from Bacteroidia bacterium, assembly GCA_046569885.1. GTDB lineage: Bacteria > Bacteroidota > Bacteroidia > Flavobacteriales_D > Parvicellaceae > JBKHVV01. The sequence continues at coordinate 11,482 of JBKHVV010000055.1, read as the reverse complement.
CCAAAGACAAACATTCAAAAGCTCGTGCTGGAGAAATTACTACCGACCACGGACGCATTGAAACACCCATATTCATGCCTGTTGGAACAGCAGGCACGGTAAAAGCCGTTCATCAAAAAGAACTAACGGAAGATATAAAGGCACAAATTATTTTGGGCAACACCTATCACTTGTATTTACGACCGGGATTGGAAACCATTCAACAAGCAGGTGGCTTGCATAAATTTATTGGTTGGAACAAACCCATGCTCACCGATTCGGGCGGCTATCAAGTGTATTCACTTTCTGGAACAAGAAAAATAAAAGAAGATGGTGTGATGTTTCAATCGCACATTGATGGCTCTAGGCATTTGTTTGCGCCCGAAAATGTGATGGACATTCAACGAAAAATTGGAGCCGATATCATAATGGCATTTGATGAATGCACACCCTATCCCTGCGAATATTCTTACGCCAAAGAATCTATGGAAATGACCCACCGTTGGCTAAAACGCTGCATGGATAGATTTAGCAGCACCGAAGGTTTATATGGCTATTCACAAACCTTGTTTCCCATAGTTCAAGGAAGCACGTATAAAGACTTACGCAAACAATCGGCAGAATTTATTGCCGAACAAGGCGCAGAAGGCAACGCCATTGGTGGTTTATCCGTAGGCGAACCACACGAAGACATGTACGAAATGACCGAATTGGTGTGTGACATTTTACCGCAAGACAAACCTCGCTACTTAATGGGCGTGGGTACGCCTGCCAATATTTTAGAATCCATCGCGTTGGGTATAGATATGTTCGATTGTGTGATGCCTACCCGCAATGCCCGCAACGGCATGTTGTTTACCAAAAACGGCATCATCAACATACGTAACAAAAGGTGGGAAAACGACTTTTCGCCTATTGAAGAAGATGGCGCATCTTATGTGGACAATGCCTATTCAAAAGCCTATTTAAGGCATTTAACCATAAGCAAAGAAATTTTGGCAGCACAAATTGCCAGCTTACACAACTTAGCGTTTTACCTATGGTTGGTAAAAGAAGCACGAAATAAAATTATAGACGGCACGTTTAATGAATGGAAAAATAAAATGGTTCCTATCTTATCTCAAAGACTGTAAACTTTGCTAACCATCATTGATAAATATATCATCAAAAAATTCTTAAGCACCTACGTGTTTATGATTGCTTTGTTGATGAGCATCAGTATTGTGTTCGACATCTCTCAAAAGGTAAAAGACTTTATTGATAACAAACTAGGCATTTGGGAAGTCATCACAGGCTACTACATCCACTTTGTGATACTCTACTCCAACATGTTTAGCTCGCTCATTGTGTTTTTGTCCGTTATTTGGTTTACCAGTTTAATGGCTTCACGCACCGAGATTGTACCTATTCTTAGTGGTGGTGTTAGCTTCAACCGCTTTTTGCGTCCGTATTTTATTGCAGCCACCATCCTTACCGTGTATTCCTTATTTATGAACCACTACGTAGTGCCTTATTCTAACAAAAAACAGATAGAGTTTACCTCAAAAAATACGGGCTTTGTACCTACCAAGCGCAATACCTTTTTAGAAGTACAAAAAGGTGTTTTGGTCTATTTTGACCAGTTGGACATTAGAACCTTTGATGCGCAACACCTTTGGGTAGAATTTTGGGAACAAAACGACAACGCAGAGTGGAAACTAAAAACCTCCATACAAGCACGACAAGCCATTGGAGACAGCACCAAAAATACGTGGCAACTGCGCAATTATTTTATTCGTGAAATTAAAAACGACAGAGAAATTTTGAGAAAAGGGGTTATTCTTGATACTATTTTACCATTTAAAGGCATAGACTTAGGACAACGCGAAGAAGCCGCTACGGCACTCATTACCGAAGAACTAAATAAATACCGAAAAAAGGAAATTGAAAAAGGTTCTGAAAATGTCATTGGTATTGATTTAGAACGCTATCAGCGCTCAGCATTGCCGTTTGCCACGTATATACTTACATTAATTGGTGTTTCTGTTTCGAGTCGAAAAACACGCGGAGGCATTGGCTTAAACATTGCCCTTGGACTTAGCGCCACCATGATTTACATTTTCTTTCAGCGCATGGGGCAAGTGGCTGCCGTAAACTCGGGCTTGCACCCTATTATTGCCGTGTGGTTGCCCAACATTATTTTTGGTGTTATCGCCTACCTCTTTTACAAAAAAGCACCTAAGTAGGGTGGAGTACAAAGTTTAAAGTCTGCAAACCTGCCTATCGGCAGACAGGATCGAAAGTCTATAAAGTTACAACGTTCTAATGAACTAAAATACCTTTCCGCATGGCTTTGACATGAACTATATATGGAGTATCTATTGACTTTATACTTTCAACCTTAAACTTTGAACCAATTTTTCCACAAAAAGCACCCAAATAAGTTACACAAGTTCTAAGTATTATAATCATTGACAACAAGCCACACTAAAGATTATACCAGAAGAAAATTATTTCAAAAATAAAAAACGACCATTTAGTCGTTTTTTATAAAAAATGTATATCTTTGTAATTGAAAATAGATTATAAACTAAAAAAAAATATAACAATGGAAACATTAGATGTAACAAAAATTGAACCGCGCCTAAAACACCCCACTATTTTTGAACGCTTTGATGCTTTGAGTGGTGGGCAAGCATTTGTTATTCATAACGATCACGACCCAAAACCTCTGTATTATCAAATGATAGCAGAAAGAGGGCAAACCTTTGACTGGAAATATTTAAAAGAAGGACCAGATGTTTGGGAAGTAAAAATAAGCAAGCTAAATACAGGAGAAAAACCTTCTACAATTGGTGAGCTTGTGGCAAAAGATTTCAGGAAAGCAGAAGTTTTTAGAAAATTTGGCTTGGATTTTTGCTGTGGAGGTAACAAATCACTTAAAGATGCGTGTGCAGAAAAAGGAATACTCGTTAAAGAGGTAGAAACTGCCTTAACGGAAATTGACAATCAAACAAAATCGGCAAGTCAAGATTTTAATAGTTGGGATTTGGATTTCTTAGCAGATTATATTGTGAACACCCATCATAAATATGTTGCAGGATCGTTGCCCATGCTCTACGAATTTAGCACAAAAGTAGCGCGCGTACATGGCGATCGTCATCCTGAGGTGATGGATATAGCGGATTATTTTGATGCCGTTGCAGAAGAGTTAAAAATGCACATGCACAAAGAAGAAATGATTTTATTTCCTTACATCAAGCAATTGGTTGCGGCTAAGAAAAACAATACTTCTGTGCAAGCACCAGCATTTGGCACTATAGAAAACCCAATAAAAATGATGGAATCTGAACATATCTCAGCTGGAGGAAACATGAGCGAAATTAACCGCTTAAGCAATGGATTTACTCCGCCAGAGGGTGCATGTTCTTCTTACCGAGTGCTATTTGCAAAACTAGAAGAATTTGAAAAAGATTTGCACCAACACATTCATCTTGAAAACAACATTCTTTTTCCTAAAGCCATTCAATTAGAAAAAGAACTGATGGGATAAATGGGCACAGCATACGTTATATCTGTTTTTCTGCATGTTGTTTTTGCAGCGTTTTGGATTGGTGGTATGCTGTTTTTACCCTTGATTTTACTCCCGAGTATAAACAACCATAACGATAGAATTTTTCTACTCCATAAAACCGGAATTAAATTTCGGTTTTATGGTTGGATAGCGCTTATTGGGCTTATAGCTACAGGAATTTACAATATGTGTGCAAAGGGTTTACCTTTTAGTTGGCAATTTTTAACGGAAAATGATTACGGAAAATTACTCGGACTAAAGCTCTTGTTTTTTACAGCAATGTTAATAATAGGTTCTGTTCACGACTTTTATGTTGGCAACAAAGCCATAGAACAAATGCAATTAGAAAACACGTCTAAAATGAAATACGTAGCCCGTTGGTCTGGAAGAATTAACTTAATACTTGCCTTACTTATTGCCTTTTTGGGTGTTGTTTTATCGAGAGGTGGATTTTGAAAATTTAATTTGAAATCAAAAAAAATGAAAATTAATCGCGCTACCAAAATATCAAAAATAATAGACCACAATACAGATGCCATTGATGTAATTGCGGGCATTAATCCTCATTTTAAAAAATTAAAAAATCCTATCCTTAAAAAAATACTGGCACCAAGAGTAAGCATTGAAGATGCTGCAAAAATTGGAAAATGTAAGGTAGATGATTTTTTCGATGCATTATCAAAAATAGGATTTGAAATTGATGATGAATTCAAAACACAAAGTACCAATTTAGCGGTGAATCCAAAAATTAATAATGCAATCAACAATAAAAAAATTATATCGTTAGATGTACGTCCAATTTTAGAAAGCGGAAAAGATCCTTTTAACGCAATTATGTATGAAATAAAATTACTTCCCGAAAGCTATGCCCTTGAAGTAATCAATACGTTTGAACCAGTGCCACTTATTAAAATACTAAAAAATAAAGGGTACGGCAGTATTGTTACAACTGTTGGTGATTTGATTTATACGTATTTTTTAAAAATAGAAAATTCGTCTAATCACGCAGCAACAAAAGAATCTATCAACTTGGTTTCGATAGAACAATTGGAAGCAAAAAAACTAAGCTATTTAGGAAAATGCAAAGAAATAGATGTGCGCAATATGGAAATGCCCATGCCCATGATAACTATTTTAAATGAAATTGAAGCACTTCAAAAAGACGAAGCATTGTACGTACATCACAAAAAAATTCCTCAATACTTGCTTCCAGAATTGAAAGAACGAAACGTTACCACTCTTATAAGCGAAATAGAAGAAGGAAATGTAAAACTGCTAATTCATTTTTAAATGCAACAAGTAGCCAGTCAAAATGCACCATCGCCAAATATTGTAATTTCACATTTTGTGGCAGGAGGCATGGTATGGCTAATGATTACCGCACTTATAACCTTATTTCCAGAGGCGCTAACGAAACATTATTTCAACCCTAAACTTCTTGCTATAGCCCACTTGTTAGTTTTAGGTTGGATTAGCATGATTATTTTCGGAGCACTTTATCAACTAATTCCGGTAATTATGGAAGTAAAACTTTACAGTGAAAAACTTGCTGTAAGTACTTTCATTTTATTACTTACAGGAGCTATAATGTTAGCCGTTTCATTTTGGAATTTTTGGTTAGGAACATTCATGCATCTCTCTGCAATACTAATTTTAGCTGCTATTACAATTTTTGCCTACAACATTTTTTTAACGGCAAAACACGCCACAAAAAAAAGTATTGAAAACGACTTTATTCAAACATCTGTCATTTGGTTGCTGTTTACCGTAGTGGTTGGAATAGCGCTTGCGATAAATCTACGATACCCATTTATACCTGTTTCACATTTAGAACTATTAAAACTTCATGCCCACGCAGGTATTGTTGGATGGTTTATTCAACTTATTATAGGGGTTGGAAGCAAACTAATTCCAATGTTTATGGTAGCTCACAACTTAAATTCAACGAAACTTAGTATTTGTTTTTATCTTATAAACTTAGGATTAGTAAGCGGAATAATGGCTCTTTATTTTAGTTGGAATGTAGGCGTTGGTATTGCTATTGTAACGGTAATTTTGGGTCTAAGTTTTTTTCTATCATTCTTGTTAGAAGCTTACAAAAAAAGAGTGAAAAAGCATTTAGATATTGGCATGAAAAAAAGTGTTCTCGCGTTCATAGTTCTTGCTTTTGCCATAGTTGTTATTCTCAGCATTTCTGTAAACATAGAAAAAATAAAATCATTTTCTATACCAATGGCAACAGCTTACGGAAGCATATTGTTGGTAGGGTTTATATCTGCACTTATCATGGGACAAACCTATAAAACGCTGCCATTTATTGTATGGCTAAAAGTATATCGTAAAAAGGTAGGAAAAATAAAAATTCCTTTTCCTAAAGAACTATATTCAGAAAAAGTAGCACTTGCTCAATTTTGGCTGTTTATCTCGGGCTTAACAATTCTAGTTTGCGGTATAGTTTTACAAAATAATACTACCGTTAGTATTGGCGGAACAGCTCTTTTTTTATCGGTAATACTATACAATTTTAATATTCTAAAAATAATTTTTCATAAACCAAAAATAAATGACTAGAGAACTTTCAAAACAAGAGCAAGACATTCAATTATTGTTAAAACGAGTAATTGACCCTGAACTAATGCTTAATATTTTAGACTTAGGATTGGTGTATGATGTTCGTTGCGATTCTTCGTCAAAAAGTATTGAAGTTGATATGACATTAACCTCTCCAGGTTGCCCATTAGGAGATGTTATAATTGAGGATGTAGAACACGTTGTGAAAAGTGAATTTACAGATTTTAATATAAAAGTAAATCTTGTTTGGAAACCTGCGTGGACACTTGACCGCCTTTCTGAAACAGGAAAAAAAGCACTTGGCAGAATTTAAAAACAATTTGACTATGCTATCTCAAAAATGCAAATACGCTATAAGAGCTGCCCTTTACCTCTCGATAGAAAGTAATCTGAGCAAAGGATTAAAAAGTGGAAAGGATGTTTCTGAAGCATTAAAAATTCCCTTAGCGTTTACAGGGAAAATATTGCTTGAATTATCAAGAGCAGGTATCATTACTTCTGTAAAAGGACCCGGAGGAGGGTTTTATCTTTCAAAAGAAAACCTACGTATTCCGGTTATTGAAATTGTTAAAGCAATGGGCGACATTTCTTTTTTCACTTCTTGCGGACTTGGCTTGCATAAATGTTCAGATGATCACCCTTGTCCTATCCACAACACATTTAAAATAGGCAGAGATAGTCTTTTAACTTTGTTTCAAAACAAAACTATTGGCGAATTAGGAAGAGAAGTCAAAAAAAGTGAGCTTTTTTTAGTAAGGTAATAGCCAGTTTAATTGCGTTTTTTATTACTAAAAATACTCAACACATTACATTAGTTTGATGGAGTAGTTAAAAGTTCACCCGCTAATTTAGCAAAATCAATTCCATTAAAATTTTGAAATCCAATGTTAGCTCAAAAATTGATTTGTTTTGTTTATTATAAAATCATTACTTTTATAATAAAATTAAATCCATTTAGCAATGAAAAAAATTCTATTATTCTTTTTCTCTACAAGTTTTCTTTTTGCTTCTGCCCAAGATACGGTAGAAGTTCAATCGTTTTCTTACAAGTCGCTTACAAGAGATACTGTGGTTGATTTTCCAAGTACAGGCGACACTTATCATAAAATAATTATGAGCTACAATATGCGGTGTCATGATGCCACTGTTTCGAGTAGCGGAAATAATTGGGGACCACATCAAGGTGGTTGTGGGGAATGGGATTACAGCTGCAACCTTTATTTAACAGATTCTACTCGCGTGGATTCTATCTATTCATATACGCCCTCGCATAGTATTTCGGGCTTTAGCGGCACTACTTATAATTACTCCATCTCTCCTACCTATTATTATATTCAAACCACACAAAAAGATGTTACCGTTAATAGTTCTGCACCTACAAATCATAGTGTGTATAGTGGTGGAAGCACGATTAACGATTTACTTGAAACCAATACCAACTCTGGAAAATCGCACTATCTTTATTTAGCATCTGAATTAGCAAGTGCTTCAATGAGTGCCGGAGATATTTATGGGTTAACGTTTAATGTTGTTTCCGCTTCTTCCGATGCCAATTTTTTAAGAGTAAAAATGAAGCAAACATCTTCGTCTTCTTTAGATGAGAATAGTCCTGAACTAACTGGTTTTACTGAGGTTTATTACAGAAATACTGCATTTACAAATGGCAGTAATTATCTTCAATTTTATCAACCTTTTAGTTGGGATGGGTCTTCAAACATAATTGTGGAGCTATCGTTCACAAACTCTACTACCTCTAACAATACTGAGTTTGATGGTGGTTCTGTTGGGTTTAATGCATCACTAATTTCGTCAGGTAATCACTTTCCCGAATTTAGTGGACATGACTTAAAACTGTCTGCTGCGCCTATGTCATCCATTTCCAACGAAATTACCATAATGGCTTGGACTTATGGTAATCCAAACATTATGCCTGCCGACAGTTATTTTTTTGAAGGAAAAGATGCTTCAGGAAATCGTCAAGTTAATGTTCACCTTCCATGGAGTAACTCAAGAGTATATTGGGATTGTGGTAATGATGGAAGTGGCTACGATAGAATTGACAATGCTGCCAATACTTCCGATTTTGAAGGACAATGGAACCACTGGACATTTGTAAAAAATGCTTCAACAGGAGAAATGAAAATTTACCTTAATGGAAATCTTTGGCACTCAGGAACTGGAAAAAGCAAAACTATAGACATACAGTCATTTTCTTTAGGGCACTCTGATGGTGGAAATGGAATTTACAATGGATATGTTGATGAATTTTCAATTTGGAATAAAGCGTTAAATGAGGCAACTATTCAAGCGTGGATGAATACATCTATTACGGCATCGCACCCCGATTATGCAAATTTAGTGGCATACTATAATTTGAACGAAGGCACAGGAACTACCGTAAACGATGCTTCTGTAAATGCAGAAACAGGAACATTTGATATACTTCCTACATGGAGGTACGACAGAGGTGATAAGGTTGATAAATTTTTTATTGCAACGACTAACAGACCAAGCATAGAATTTACACAAGGTACTTTTGATATAATCGTAAATGACATTACTGTTTTAGATTCTGTTGAAAATACCATCAACACGGTAAAAGAATTTGGTATATCACCTAACTACGGAAGCACTATACACGATGATATAATCACCGTTTCAACTAACAATTATTGGACTGCCGGAACATTTCCAATTTATGATGAAAACGGTACGCAAGTTGGATCAAAAACATTTGCTGCAGATGGCTCAATTACCATATCAGAACTCACTTATTACAGAAGATTTCCATCTAAATATGAACTTCTATCTTTAGTTACGCCTTATGGAAACGGACTTAACTTAGGTCAAAACGGAAGAACATTTTTATTTGACATTACCGACTTTGAACCCATCTTAAAGAACAAAAGAAGATTAACCGTTGAAAGAGGTGGCGAATGGCAAGAAGAATTAGACGTAAAATTTTATTTCATAAAAGGTACTCCTGTTCGAGAGATAAAAAATATTCAGCCGATATGGCGAGATGCTGCCGAATCTTACACCAACATTATTAGCGGAAGGGTGCTTGAAGACAGAAGCATTACGCTTGACCCAACAGCAAGTTCATATAAAATTCGTTCTTCCATAACAGGGCACGGACAAGAAGGAGAATTTGTTCAACGCACACACTTCTTAAACCTTAACGGTGGTTCTAAAGAATTTTCGTGGAACGTATGGAAAGAATGTTCAGAAAATCCTATGTTTCCTCAGGGTGGAACTTGGATTTACGATCGCGCAGGATGGTGTCCAGGTATGGCTACAGACGTTAGAACGTCTATTTTAGACCCATACGTGAATCCAGGTGATGTAGTAACTATTGATTATGGATTAAATACCGCCTCAGGTGATTCAAGATATATCGTAAATCATCATTTAGTAAGCTATGGAGTGCCCAATTTTACTTTAGATGCTGCCATTATTGATGTGAAAAAACCTAGTACCATTAATCAATATCTCAAGTTCAATCCTGCATGTAACCTACCAACAATTACTATTCAAAACACGGGTACTACAACGCTTAACAGTTTAGAAATTTCTTATAAAGTAAAAGGTGGAACAACTCTTATTTATAACTGGACAGGAACTCTTTCGTTTTTACAAACCAAAGAAGTAGAGCTTCCTGTAAATGATATTAGCTTTTGGGATTCGGGTAGTGGAGAATATGTATTTGAGGTGAGTATAAATTCTCCAAATGGTGGTGCGGATGAATATGCATTTAACAATACCTATACATCTGCTTTTACTCCTTTTGACAAATATACTGGTAGTTTGGAATTTCTTCTGAGAACCAATAAATCTCCATCGCAAAACTCCTATAAACTTTTTGATGCCAATGGTAACACTATTTTAAACAAAGGTGGCTTTAGTGCTTCTACAACGTATTTAGAAGAACTAAATTTAACAGCTGGTTGCTATACTTTGGAATTTTACGATACAGGCGATGACGGGCTTTCTTTTTGGGCAAACAGTGCTCAAGGTTCGGGCTATTTTCGATTACGAGAAAATGGCGCAACAGCCATAAACTTTGAGCCCGATTTTGGTGGTATTTTTAGATATGACTTTTATTCTGATGGAACTATTGGAACAAAAACCATAGAAAAAATCACAAGCATAAGTACCTATCCTAACCCTACCGAAAATAATGTAGTGCTTGAAATGAAAGGATATGAGGGAAAAACTGTAATCATTGAACTTACTAATGCTATTGGGCAAATCGTAATAAAAGAAAACATTAAAGTTACGAAAGATGTTTTTGAAAAATCTATAAACTTGAGCCATCAGCACTCGGGAATATATCTTTTAAAAATTATTAATGGAGAAAATGTTTCTGTCCAAAAAATTGTGAAGCAATAGTGGAGTTTATAGTAAAAGAGGGTACAACCTTTGGTTTAACTGAAGCAGAAGCCAATAGCAATTATGTAACAGTAAATCCTGATGGTAGTTCGGATTATACCCACACGTTTACCTCGGGAACTACCGATAGCGATGGAAACACCGTTTTAAGAACTTCACCAACGCTTGATGTAACTGGCGAACCTTTAGCTGCCAATCAAAACTATAATATATATGTTTTGAATATGGCTAAAACGCCACATGCTACGGAAAATTCACTATCTTCACCATCCAATACGTTTACAATAACCTCTGTTGGTGTTTACGAAAACACAAAAGTAAATGAAGTATCTGTTTACCCTGTACCTAACAATGGTAGCTTTAAAATAAAACTCAATCCCAGCAACACCATAGAGCAAATCCATCTATTAGATATTACAGGTAAGCTGGTTGAGGATTTAACGGATAAAAAATCATCTTCACTAATAGAATTATCGGGCGTTCAATCGGGAGCATACATCTTAAATGTAAAATCTAAAACAGGCAACAAATCTTACAAAGTAAATGTTTTGAGATAATAAACTCTGATTTCTTAAAAAAAACCCTCCAAAATTTGGAGGGTTTTTTATTTCTACCAACTCCAAATATTTCGGCTACTTTTGTGAAAATTTCTGAAACATAATGTATCCTCAAGTAGTTATACATCCGCACAAAGAAAAAGCCATTGAACGCAAACATCCTTGGATTTTTTCCGGTGCCATACAATCAACATCTCGAACTATTGAAAATGGTGAAATCGTTTCTGTGGTTGATGTGAAAAAAAATGTGTTAGCTATCGGACATTTCCAAAATGGCTCCATCAGCGTGCGTGTTTTATCGTTTGAAGACGTTGCCATTGACCAACAATTTTTTAATGATAGATTGCAAAATGCTTTTGAATTACGAAAAAAATTAAACCTTACAAACAACGATGAAACCAATATTTATAGATTGGTTCACGCAGAAGGC
>JBKHVV010000054.1:0-13608 GCA_046569885.1 Bacteroidia bacterium | reverse complement strand
AAGGTTTTACTACTGGTGCCAAACGTATGGTCTATGTTTCGTGCAATCCTTCTACACAAGCGAGAGATATACAAACACTCACAAGTTTTGGTTACGAACTTAAAAAACTCTCGTTGGTTGACCAATTTCCACACACTGCTCACATTGAGGCGGTGGCGCTGTTTGAGAAAGTTTAAAATAAACAAGATGTCATTCTGAACTTGTTTCAGAATCTTCAACTTAGGGATGCTGAAATAAATTCAGCATGACGGTTCTCTTTAGTTCTGCAATATTTGCGAGATAAGCGACACGCTGAATATCGTTAACAAAAACCAGCCCAAAAAGCCTTCTAATATCGCTACATATCTTGCCAAGCCTCTTACAGGAATATCGCCAAAACCTAAGGTGCTAAAGGTGTTTATAGACAGCACCATCGAGTTTAATCCTCTTATAGCTGCCAAATAAGCTAAGTAAACAATAGACCAAATAAATACGGTAGTACCTACTGTAAATTTCTTCCAACGCTTTAAATCTACCCACCTACCCTTAAGAATTTCTACTCTGCGGTACATCCATGCATTTAGCTTATGTTTTATTATAGATAGGTAATACAAAGGCTTCATAAGTAGCACAAAAAAGAAGGGAACTTCTGAACGCTTTTCTTTTAAGTTCTTTTTAAATGCTTCGTACGAAAGCATGTCTTCTTTGTAGCTTTCGCTATAAAAATCTTCTAGCTTTTGTTCTGAGGTAAAATATTTTATCATTTGGTTACTTTTCTCCATAAAAAACTGGCGGTTTATTTTATCCCAATTACTGTAGGTAAAGAAATAAAAACAAGCAAAAATTAAGATAACCCACATGCTTATTTGTATTGCTCGAACAGGTTTAGTACCATACTCGGCAAAGTATTTTAAAAATAAGTTAAGGTAATAGCTTAGTCTATTCTCAAAACCACCTTGTGTTTTAAATACATGTTTGTAATAAGCTGTTTCCGCCTCTTTTATTTCTACATAGGTTTGGTTAGCTGCATATTGAATTCCCATTTCTCTATAAATGTTATTTATAGAACTTAAGCTAGATATATACCTTCTGTACAAAACACCATTATTAATAAGTTCATAATTATTATAACCCAAAAACTTAAGTGTATCAATATCTCTAACCTTAATGCCTCCGTAAAAATTATTCGTAACAATAAGTTTTTTTGATAATTTACTCCAATCGAAATCAAGACCAGCTTTAGGTAACTTTACATTGTTAATGATAAAAAAATTATTTAAAACAAATTTTTCATCGAGAGTAAAAGAGTTGTTTATTGATGAGTTGACAATATTTAAAACATCAACCGTATCTCTAATTACTAAGTTGTCAATTGATGAATCATATATATCCAACGAGCTAACTATTGTATCTCCCAGTGAAATGAACTTATTATCTGAAAAATAGATACTCTTCGCCTCAATTCCACTTAAAAATAAGGCACTTCCCTTTAATGTATCTGAAACAATTTTTCCACCAATTGTATCTTTTCTAATTGAATAAAAACTTCTAAATTGATTATTAGAAAAAAATAGCTCATTAGTCTTAATAAAGTAGAAATCAACACTCGGATAAATATCGTCTGAAATTTCAAAAACACATGAATCTATAGTTATATTCTGGTATTCTATATTTGAAACGTATAGCTTATTAAAAGTTCCAGATAAACTAAATGACATTGTTCCTTTATATAAATTACCATTGTAATAAAAAGCATCAGTATCCGAAGAATAGAGAAAAAAATCTATCTCAGTGTAACTTATATTGACTTTACCAAAGCTATTGTCTTCAATAAAAGTATTGTTTAACTTAACACTACTAAAATACAGCTCCTTAATTTTTGATTCTTTAATTCTTATTGAGTTTATATTTATATTTAATAAAGTTAACTCGGCAACATCTATATTATTAAATTCTAAAACTGATGTATTTTTGATTAATAGGTTTTGAATTAGCAAAGCATCATTTTCAGTTATTTTGGCTAATACCTCGTTGAAATACTTTTCGGAATAATTGTTGCCATTTATTTCATATTTCTTTTGAGAAAACAATAAAAAAGATTGTAATAGGAAGATGGATAAAACAATTTGTTTCATAGAATTTATATTTAGTTGGTAAAGTAAAATTTAAAAAATTCTCTTCAAATCAGAAAGGCAGATAATTTCTTCGTAGTTGTGTTGCTTGTCTTGCTTTGGATTAAAAACCAATCCTTTCATACCTACGTCTAATGCGCCTTTTACATCAATTTCGGGTTCATCACCAATCATCAAACTTTCTTGTGCTTTGGTGTTTGCTAAGTTCATGGAGTAATGAAAAATTTGAGGGTCTGGTTTTTTTACACCTGCATTTTCGGAAGTAATCACCTCACTAAAAAATGGCATCAACCCTGATTTTTCTAGCTTGATAAATTGTACTTCGCTAAATCCATTGGTGATGATGTGCAACTCTATTTTTTGATTTTTCAAATGCTCCAAAACTTCAATAGCATGCGGAAATAAATGTGTTTTTTGCGGACTAATGCGTACGTAATCCTCTCCTATTTTTTCGGAAAGAATAAAATCTTTTATGCCAAAGGTTTCTAAAGTTTTTTCAAAACGAATGGTGCGCAAAATTTCTTTGGGTAACTCACCAATTCTATACAATTCCCAGTAGTGCGCATTTAATTTTTTGTAGGTCGTAAAAAAATCTTCAAACGTTGGAATGCCTTTTTGTTGTAAGTTTTTTTCGTCAAAAATATCGTTCAGTGCTTCTTTTGAATTTCTTTCAAAATCCCAAAGCGTATGGTCTAAATCAAAAAATATGTGCTTTACATCTTGCATTATTAAAGAATAAAATCTGAGAAAAACGTTAACACAAATCCCCAAAAAACTACCGACAACATCAGCAACGGAATGGTTAATTTATTATGCTTATAAAACTTGGCGCAAACAATACTTCCCACAGGAATTGATATTAGCACAGGTGTTATAAAAGCAATAACAAACAATCCAAATGGGCTGCGTTTTAACTTAACGAGTGTTTTATTTATTCGCGTAAAATTCTTTTTTCGTGCTTTACCTTCTTTGATGTTTTTTAGTCGTTTTTCTAATGCTTTTCGCATTAAAAATCTGGCTAAGTTGTAGTAAACCAATACACCTGTAAACCCTCCAAAAATGCAAATTGTTAACGATTCCCAAGGTAAAAAACCCAGCGCGATTCCGCTTGTTGGCGCCAACAAAAATTTTGTAGTGGCTATTAAAAATAACGAAACGTACTTCATGAATCTTTACTTCCAAACGCTAAATCACCAGCATCGCCTAAACCCGGCACTATATATGCTTGAGCGGTGAGTTCATCATCAATGGCTCCAACCCAAATTTGGGTATTGGCGGGCATGTGTTTTTTTACATATTCAACGCCTTCAACGCTTGCAATGGCACTTACCACATAAACTTTTGCAGGTGTTCCTTTAGATAAAATGGCTTTGTAAGCCATCACCATAGACGAACCCGTTGCCAACATAGGGTCAGAAAGTATAACGGTTTTGCCATCTAAATTTGGAGCCGATAAATACTCAATTTCTATTTCAAACGCATCAACTTTGTGATGTCTGCGATAGGCAGAAATAAAGGCATTTTCGGCATCATCAAAATAATTTAGCAACCCTTGGTGTAAAGGCAATCCTGCACGCAAAATAGTTGCCAACACCAGTGGCTCATTGTGTACTTTTTCAATGGCTTCGCCAAGCGGTGTGGTAATGCGCTTATCTTCTACGCTAAATGTTTTGCTTATTTCATAACCGATAACTTCGCCAATACGCTCTAAATTTCTACGAAAACGCATACGGTCTTTTTGTACATTTTCATCGCGAATTTGAGCAATAAATGAATTGAAAATGGAATTGTGTTTGCGAAGTTCGTGTACGATCATCATGGCTTAAGAAGTGTTTTAGAGTAAGTGTTCATCTGCGAAGCTAAAGTAGGTATTATTGCCGATTATTAGATGGTCGAGCAATGAAATTTCTATCAACGACAACGCATCTTTCACTCTTTTAGTGAGTTGCTTATCTTGTTCGCTGGGTTTTAAATTTCCCGAAGGATGATTGTGCACCAAGATTACGCCTACTGCCAAAGCATCTATGGCTTGTTTTATCAGCAAACGAATATCAACCAACGTGGCGGTAATACCACCTTTGCTTAAAAAGTGTTTTCCGAGTGGTTTGTTTGCTCTGTTTAACGTAATGAGCCAAAACTCTTCGTGAGGTAAATCTTGTAGTTGAGGCGCAATATAATTGTAAACACTTTGGCTTGTAGTAAGTGGTTGAACTGCATTTGGTTGTTCAGCAGAGCGTCTTCTTCCTAATTCTAAAGCTGCGGCAATAGTAATGGCTTTAGCTTCGCCAATGCCTTTAAATTTCATTAAATCGTTGATGGATAAACTTCCTAAAGCCGAAAGATTGTTGCCTACACTCTGCAAAATGCGTTTAGATAAATCTACAGCCGATTCATTTTTTGAGCCACTGCCTATAAGTATGGCAATCAGTTCGGCATCACTTAAAGCAGCGCGCCCTTTAGTGCTAAGTTTTTCTCTTGGTCTATCGTCTTCTGCCCAAGTTTTTATAGACAAGTATTCGGGTTGATTCATAAAGTTAAAGGTACAAAAAAGGTACTGTTTTAAAATCCAAGTAAAACAGAAAAAATATTTTATTTTTGTATTTCTAAGGAAAAATAGTTTCGGCTATTCTACCCTGTTTAGCTTCACAGTACTCTGTGGAGCTATTTTTTTGATAAAATTACTGTCATAAATCTCATTGTTTTTCCATAGTGTATAAATTAAAATTAACCCGTTGTGCATTTAGAAAAAAAAGTAAAAAAGTTGTTCATTGAATTAAAATAATTCATATATTTATTTGACAATCAACTAAATGTGATGAACAACTTTATTCAAAACTACGAAATAATCCTTAATCATTTGCAAAAATTAGGCATTAATTTTACTGACCTCAAGCAAATACGTGAGCCAAAGTTAGGGAATTTAAAACTTATTGCCCTAAACCTAACGGCAGAATATCTAAGCATAGATTCAGAATGTCAATTATTTAGAGTGATGCACCATTCTTATTAAGCCAAGTATATAGAGCGTAGCGTGTATAACAGAAGAAAGCGACTTCTTTTGCCTTTTTATAGAACGTATTCGCAATAAATTATCTAAAGCATTTGGAGAACATCAAGATTATTTAATCATTGACTCGATGCCTGCCGAAGTTTGTAAAAATGCAAGAGCCAACAGAAGTAAAATTTGCAAAAATATTGAAAATGCCTATCCCGATAAAGGCTTTTGCGCCTCACAAAACACCTATTATTACGGTTATAAAATTCATCGAGTTTGCTCTATAGATGGTGTTTTTCAAAGCGTAGATATTACCCCAGCATCCGTACACGATATTCACTTGCTAAAAGATGTACAACAGATATATTCTAAATGCACCTTACTTGGCGATATGGGATATTTGTCTTATGAGTACCAGTTAAATCTGTTTGAAACAGCGCACATTAATTTACAAACGCACATGAAAAAAATCAGAAAAATTACACCACACAGCCCTATGTTTTTAAGCGATGCAGAAAGAGGATTGAAACACTTTTTTCTCAGCTATGTGACCAATTTATGATTAGAAGAAACTACGCCAAAACCTTTCATGGATTTAAAACTAGAATTTTATCTAAATTAACCGCTATGACTATGATTCAATACTTAAATAAGTTTATTTTTGATAGACCGATTAACAACATTAAAGTAAATTTGTCCTAAATGCACAACGGGTAATTATAGCATTTTAGAATTTAACCTTAACACGATAACACGGCATAAACGTTAACACGAAAAAACTTTGGCACGTAGTTTGTTTTTACCTTAGCAAACCTTTAAACCTTAAAATTATGTTTGTAGGATTAATATCAGTAGCTGTAGCAGCCATAGCGACATTTGGCACTACCAACGAGCAGACAACCAACGCAACCGTTGCAGAAAACGAAGTAACGCTTCGTCAAGTTAAGCATAACGCCTTTGGTGTTGGCGAGAAACTAACGTATCGTTTGCATTATGGTGCTATTGATGCTGGTGAAGCCATTATTAAAGTAGAAAGCGCAAGCAAAAAAATAAAAGACCGCGAGTTGTTGCATGTTGTTGGCGAAGGAAAAAGCATTTCAGCATTCGATTGGTTTTTCAAGGTGCGCGACCGCTATGAATCATACATTGATAAAGACGGTGTGTTCCCTTGGCTATTTATAAGACGTGTGGATGAAGGCGGTTTTAAAATAAACCAAGACTATACCTTTTACCAACACAAAAAGAAAGTAAGTGACGGACAAACCCTTTACAACGTGCCCGAAAACATCCAAGATATGATTTCTTCGTTTTACTATGCGCGTACGTTAGATTATTCTACAGCAAAAGTAGGCGATGTGTTTACCATTAACACCTTTGTAGATGGAGAAATATTTCCTCTTAAGATTAAATACTTAGGCAAAGAAACCGTAAAAATTCGTAACGGAAAATATAGATGCTTAAAGTTTGCGCCTGTTATCCAAACTGGGCGTGTGTTCAAAAGCGAAGAAGACCTTAACGTCTGGATTACGGATGACGGTAATAAAATTCCACTATTGGCTAAAGCTAAAATATTGGTAGGATCCATAAAAATGGAGCTAACCAAGTACGAAAACTTGGCTAACCCCATTGCAAAAGTAGATTAGTAGGAATAATTTTATCTTATCACCGCAACGCTACCAAACAACTCTTGTTTGTTTCCAAGAAGGTCTATGGCGATGACTTTGTAAACGTAATTACCTTGTGTTACCAGAGTTCCTTTATACGTTCCATCCCAACCCTCATTTAAGTTTTGAGTTTGGAATATTTTTTCACCCCAACGAGTAAATATTTCCATTATAAATCCTTCTTCTTGAATATTATATGAAACTATTTTAAAGTTTTCATTTAAGTTATCATTATTAGGTGTAAATGCACTTGGTATAAAGATATTTGCCACTGGTTGAACCTCAACAATAAGGTATTCTTTATCAATACATCCATAATCGTTTTCTACGGCTAATTCTACCGTGTAAGTTCCCACCGTTTTGTATTTATGAACGGGCTCTGTTTCTACACTTGAATAATAGCCATCTCCAAAATCCCAAGTATATCTATCGTGGTCGTAAGATTTGTTATAGAATTGAACGATTGGGCTATATTCATCTACAATCAATCGCTCGGCACTTGGTGATGAGTGCGGTGAAGGGAATACCGTTATGGCAGATTCAGATGTTTTTGAGTTGGCACATCCGTAAATGTCTTCTACACTTAGCTTGATGTTAAACTGACCTGCATCATAAAATGTAACATAAGGTTCGTCTTCATTAGATATCGTTCCATTTCCAAATTCCCAAAAATAGCTTGATATGTCTGATGATTGTGGATATTTAGAAAAATCAACCGTAAGAGGCGAACAGCCTTCTTCTACTATGGTGGGTAAATTAATTCCTGGCAACGGTCTTACAGTTAGATTTCTATTATCTACAAACTGGTTGTTACACTTATCCGCTACATAAACCTGATAAATGGTGTTACTGCTTGGAGAATCAGTATGTGTTCCCAATCCCGAAAATGTATTATTCCACGAAACTGTAAGCGGGTAGTTATCTCCATTATACAGAGCCGTTACGTTTATTGATTCTCCGAAGCAAATTTCATTATCGGATAAACTAAATTGAAAATCGGCAGGGTTAAGCGTAGGAACATAGAAACCATCGGTATAAACGTATTGACATCCATTGGCATCGGTAACGGTAAGGGTAATGTTTTCGGTTTGTTGCGCGTAAAAATTACCAAACGAACCCGAAATTAAAGGATTACTCCAGTTATATTGGTAATTAGGCGTACCACCAGAAACACTTGAGTTTACGGAAACAACTTCACCAGCACAAAAGGTGTCTTTAGCTACTGTAAAGTTGGCCAAAAGTTGATTCGGTTGTGTTACGGTAACCTGTTGCGCATAAGCACAACCATTGGCATCGTAAACATCTATGGCGTACGTTCCAGCTATAAGATTATTCAAGCTTGTGTAACTACCAGTATAACTTAAACTGTTTGAATAATACGGAGCTGTACCTCCTGAGGCTACTGCTTGGATAGAGCCACCAATTTCTCCGTAACATCTTACATTGCTTACTGTGATAGCTAAATCTAACGCAAAGGGTTCTGTAATGGTTTCTACCAAATCATCTCTGCAGCCTCTCTCGTCAATTACTTCTAAGGTATAGTTTGCCGCTTGAAGGTTTTGAATGGTTTTTCCACACGCTACACCATCAATGAAATAGTTGTGTGTTTTATTACCTCCCACAGAATTTAATTCTATTCTACCATTATCACTTTCAAAACACGTTTCGTTTTGTTTATTGGCTGTTAATATAAGATCATCGGGTTGTGTTATTGTAGTATTTAATAGCTTGTAACAACCACCAGCATTGGTAACTCTTACAGTGTAAGTTCCTGCCGCCAGATTGGTTAACGGATTCGCTGTTGAACCACCATTACTAATCCAACTTATAGTATGTGGGCCATCGGAACCAAAATTAACCATAGCCGTTCCGTCATCACTTCTAAAGCAAGTTAAATTGGTGTTTGTTACGGTTGTTTGATTAGAAAACTCATACAAAGTAAATGTTACTTGGTCGTAAACAGAAGGACAAATTCCACCAGAATAGTATCCTTCAATGGTTAATGTAACCGTACCGTTATTTATTTCGGTTGTTGTTGGTGTATAAGTAGATGTTGGTGAGTTAATGTTGGAGAATGTTCCACCACCACCACTCCATATTATACCATCTAAGTTGTTATATGTTGCGTTTAGAGAAATTGAAGCACTACCACCTGCACTTACATCCATACATAAAGTTCTATCTGTACCAGCATTTACCATGGGTTGTTGTGTAATTTGATTAATGGTTATGCTATTGCTATGCGAACATCCATAATCATCTACAATGGTGATGGTATAAGTACCACCCACAGTAGCTGTTCGTGGATTGCCTACTACACCATCATTCCAAACCACGCTTTGATAAGGGGTAACACCACCCGATATATTAGCATCTATAGTTACACTTGTAGCACCCCAACAAAGAGTTGCTGGAGATGACACCATAGTGGTTGAAATGGTATTGGGTGCTAAATAAATGGTTACTTGATCATAAACCGAAGTACAAACAGCGTTGAAGTAACCTTCGGCAGTAAGTATTACAAAACCATTGCTTAAATCGGTAGCAGAAGGTGTGTAAGTAGGGTTTAAAGCATTAACGTTAGAAAACGAACCAGAACCACCGCTCCATAATATGCCATCTACACCAGAAATTGTACCATTAAGCTGAACAGGAAAATCATCCGCACATACTTTTTGGTCGGCACCAGCATTTACTGTTGGCGGCATGGTATTTTGAGTAATCGTGATACTTGAAGATACTCCCGGACAACCAGAAGCATCGGTAATAGTTACCGTATAAGTTCCTCCTGAATTGACAGTAATTGAATGAGTAGAAGAATTAGTGTTATTAACCGTAGCTCCTGTACTCCAACTTACATTATAAGGGGAAGATCCGCCCGATATGGTAGCCGTAATGTTTGTTCCAGAACTGCCATAACATATTATAGGAGGATTTGCCACAAGACTAACCGCCAAAGTAGCATTGAAAAACACTCTAACGGTATCACAATAAACAATAGTGTTACAACCACCAACAGGATTACCACACACTTGATAATCTACATAAGCAGGAAAAGTACCTGTTGATTGAACATTTACTATGTCACATCCCGATGTACAACTTAAAAAACCATTATAGGCACCCAAAGTACTTGGATAGATTGAGTTCCAAGTAATCGAAGCAGGGTCATATCCTGAAGTGGTAATTTGTCCACTACAACCCTCATTTAATGTTATAGAGCCACTAACAGATGGCTCTGAAATGGAAGTAATGACAAATTCGTTAGTATTTCCGCCTGGTTTACAAAACGTTAAATAATGAGGTCCTACAGACGTTAAACAAATACCCGTTCCAACTTGTGTTTCTGGTCCACAACCAATTTGATAAAACAGCGCTCCTGGAGGTACTGCTCCTGAATAAATGTCAAAAATTACCCCTACGGCATCTGGGTGAAGTGTTATGATAAATTCAACACAATTATCTGCGGTAGTACAGCAAATACCAGCTCTACCTGTATTTGGGCTAATATAGGTTGAATTGGGTGCACCAGTTAAGTCCACCACATACGATGGAACAGTAGGGTCGCACTGGGCTTTAACATCATTAAGAGTAAAAAATGCAAAAGCAAGGGTGGAGAGGAGTAAAATTCGTTTCATAATTACAAAATTTAAGAACGTTTCTGATGTATTTTACGAAAGATATTTATTATGGTTGCATAATTTAATTAAAATTTTAGGTATTGTTTTTAAATAATTTAGCCATTCTTATTGCGCACAAAGTATGAGGCTACTATCTATAAGTAAAAAAAGAAGATTACTTTAGCACAATGATGTTATTTAATAAATTGTGCCGCTCTCTACTTTATGGCTTAGCAATTTTTGCCTCCTGCTCTGCTCCAAAAGCTATTTTGATAGACCAAAACGCATCATCGAAACAGCTACAAACAACTCTTGAAATTAACGAACATTCTATAAAGGGTGATGTATTAAAACTAAGCGTTACTTATAAAGGCTGTAAAAAAGATACGCTACAGCTTGTAACAAACGGAATGCACAAAAAAACCAACCCACCGAGTATAAAATTGTTCTTGATACATAAAAATTGTGGGGGTGATTGTGATGAAAACATCTCAAAAATGATTAAATTTGATGTATCCAACTTGAAATTAGAAAATACCGAAGAACAAAACACGTTAATGTTAAACATAGAAAACTATCCTACTTCCATTGAATATGTCTATTAAAATAACCATACTGTCGTTTCTATTTTGTGTTTTCGTGGCGTCTGCTCAGATAGCACAAAAACCAGAGACTTATCCTATTGTGGAATTTGTGAGCCCAGAGCAAGCGATTGAACTACCAAAGTTAGATGTAGGAAAACTTAGAACAGAGGATTCTTTAGAGGCCCTACAAATGCACTATTCGCCACGTTTTGCTTATGCGCACAAATTAAATCTTAACACTAACCATTCGGGAAAATGGATAGACTTACCCAATGGCAAACTTTGGCAACTATCCTTCAAAGGAAATTTTGACTACACCATGAGCGTAATTTTTGCCAATGTTGAAATTCCTGAAGGCGCATACATTTATGTGTACAACCCAAAAAACAAAGAAAAAGCTGGGCCATTTACACAAGAAAGTTTGTTTAAAAATAAACTCTCTGTACATCCCATCAGAGGCAATGAATTAGTTATAGAATACTTTGTACCCATACCTTCATCAAATTTGGGCTATTTAGAAATTGAAAGTGTTGCCGAAGCATATAGAGATGTATTCAACTTATCATCCTCTTTTAAAAAAGGATTTAACAGCTCGGGTTCATGTAATAATAATGTGGTTTGCCCCGAAGGGGATGTGTACGAAGACCAAATCAATTCATCTATTTTGGTGATAAAAGGTGGCGGAACACGATGGTGTTCGGGTTGTATGATTGGGAATACCGATACGAGCGATACGCCTTATTTGTTATCCGCCTATCACTGCGTTGACCAAAATGATAACAGCGTCATTTCTTCAAGCGAATATGCCGACTTGGCAAATTGGGTAATTATGTTCAACTATGAAAGTCCAGATTGCTCACCAAGCGCAGATGGACCTTTAACCAATAGCATTTCGGGCGTGAGTTTGGTTGCTTCTTATTATAACACCGATGTTTCGCTGCTTGAACTTTCATCCATTCCTCCAGCAAGCTACGTGCCTTTTTATGCCGGTTGGGATAGAAGTACAACAGGCGCGAACAACGCCTTTTGCGTGCATCACCCAAGTGGCGATGTAAAAAAGATTTCGTTCGAAAATGACCCTGTTATTGAAAGTACACGCGATGCTAACTTTTGGCGTGTAGTCGCTTGGGATGATGGCGTAACCGAAGGAGGCTCATCTGGCTCTCCCTTATTTAACGAAAATGCACAAGTGGTAGGACAATTATTAGGTGGATTTTCATCGTGTGCAAGCCAAGCAAATGGCGACCCAAATGATGATTGGGATGAATACGGGCGTTTTGATGTTTCGTGGGTTGGCGATGCAGACGATACCACAAAATTAGCCCCTTGGCTTGACCCAACAGGAACCAACGCAACCAGCATTGATGGCTACTACATTCATTCCTTGTCTTCCGATTCTAATGCGTTTGATTATGAATTTAAAATGTATCCCAACCCCATTTTAGATAAAAAACTAAATTTCTCTGTCTTCTTCAAAGACAGTGGCGAAAAAGGCAGTGTTGAGTTTTTTGATAACGTTGGAAGAAAAGTGTTAGAAGTTACGTGCCCCAACAACATCATAAAATATGTGATTGACCTGCGCAACCTCTCCGAAGGACACTATTTCGTGAAAGCTACCTTTGGCGAAAACATTGTTACAGACAGGATTTTGGTTTATTAAGTGAATGCCTGTGAACACAGAACAACCGTTTTATAGATTCGGACCCCCGCTGGCACGAGTTTATTTACATTTGACATGGCACGAGTTACACAATGCTACGCAAAGTTAAACTCGCGCCAGCAGGGGGTCTCTTCAAAGGTGACGAAACTAAAAATGATGATTACTTCTATTATCTATTAATGTGACTATGCTGATTTTGTTCTTTTCAATTTGATAAATTAAGGATACTTGCTTACTCACCAAACATTTTCTAAGATTTTTCTTTTTGGATTCGGGACAGAGTTTACTGTTTTTTGAGAGTAATTCAACAAAATCGGACGTTTCTTGAATAAAATCCATAGCGGAAGCCACGCCCCATTGCTCAACAATATAATCGATTATTTTTTTAGAAACTTCAATTGCTTGGTTAGACCAAACCACTTGTAAATCTTTAACCATTATTTACGTAATCTCTGAGTTCAGATAAAACCCTAGCATGGCTTTTCACCTTACCATTTTTAACATCAGTTAAACCTTTCTCTATCGTCATTTTCTGGCTTTCTGAAAGTTCCATCCACCAATCCGATTTATTAGTAGAAGCTAAAGAATTATAAATGCTCTTTAGGAGCTTTTCATCATTGATGGATGAAATAAGCTCAAAAATATTATATTTTAACTCCGATGCATTCATTGTACAAATTTAACGATTTTTTAGGTATTTTGGTTTCACATATCACAAGTTTTTTCATGTGTTTAAACCATCAATTTATATTATAACTATAAAAACTGATTTCAAGGTAAGGATTAAAAATTAAACTTTTAAGAGTGATGAATATTTTTTATCCCAAAAAACAACCATGTTCATCGTCCTCCACCAATTTCGTAAATTCTGCGACTGTGTTTACAAAAGGTTTAGGTTCCCAGCTAGCGCGAGTTTAATGAAATGTAACTCGTGCGTAAGAAAACAAAAGCATCTATTGTTAAATTTAGCAGTA
>JBKHVV010000053.1:0-13948 GCA_046569885.1 Bacteroidia bacterium | reverse complement strand
GCTATTTTTTTATTCTCAACAAAAGTCTTCGGTTTTTTCTCTTTGCTAATTTCGGTAGTAGTGGCTTCGGCAAGCATGTTAAGTACTAATTCAAGATTAGTCATGTTATCTCGAAGATTTTCTTTTTTCAATCCTTTGTGTTGTTTGTATTGCTTTACCGAAAATCCGCTCCATGCTTTGGTGATTTCATCGGTTAGAATGGCATATTCTTGACCCTTTTTAACGCCACAATTTTCCCATTCATAGGTAAGTTCTTTGCGAACTTCAATACTTTTTAAACGTTGGTTAACCCATTCTTTGCTGTAACCCTTTTTCAGATAGATTTCCATAAGACGGTCAAAGCCAATTTCAGGGTCTTCAATTTCGTCTATTCGTTCACGACCAACTTTGGCTAACCATAATTTAAACGGCTCTGCTTTTTTAGACGGAACAGTTTGTAATAAACGAAATAATTGTTCTGTATCAGCTACATCGGTATTGTAAAATTTACCATCTGCTGATAGCATTTTCAGTTGACTACAATTTGTAGCCAACTCACTTCCTTCTTTTTTTAGTCGGGTTTTAAGTACGCTCCAATACTTTCTTGGGTTTGGGCTCTCTGTTAGAACTTCAATAACATCAATGATAGAAAAGTACCACTTTTCTTGTTCCTCATCCCAATGTGTGCGGACTTGTTTTTGCTCAAATAGTTTTATGGCAGTTTCTTTAGTCATGGTTTAACAAATGTACAAAACTCTCACCCATTTTTAATTTTTCATTGGTCATTATTCATTGTTTTCTACCGTTCACCAAAAAAAACCAAAAACTCTTCCTCTGTTTTAGGGGAAGTGTCCGAAGGACGAAGGGGTAAAAACTAACTTTTCTCCATTTCACTTATACCAGCATTTTCTATGATTCCTAATTGATGTGTTTTAGCAAGGCAAAAGGGATAACTACCTGTAAACAAAGTATTTTCTAAAGCGAATAAGGTGTTTTCCATAGGGAATATACTTCCTGCCATAGCGAAAATGCTTTTTTCCATGTAGCCGCAAGGGTTTTCCATAGGGAAAATGCTCCATTCCGTATAGCCGCAACCATTTTCCACAGGGAAAATACTCCATTCCATATAGCCGCAAGCATTTTCCAAAGAGAAAATGCTCTCTTCCAAACGGAAAATAGTTCCTGCGCTACCGAAAATGGTCTATTCCCTATGGAATATGGTTATCCTACCGTGAGAAATTTATTTTACCTAAATATACAAATCCCCTAATGTCATTCTGAGTGAAACGAAGAATCTCTTTTGTTTAGATTCTTCACTACGTTCAGAATGACAACTATATTTTTCTTCCCATCGGGCAGATTAAGAGGGGCATTTACTACCTTTGCCCCGAAGGAAGATGGTTATTTCTGATTTGATTGAGAAGTACAAGCATCGGAAAGAACTTACTTCGGTTGGCGAAACACTCCAGCAAGATAATGCAAAGCTATTGTTTACAGGCTTGGCAGGTTCTTCAGATGCGTTGGTAGCATCGGGCATTTTTTCAAATGCTCCTGGCAATTATTTGTTCATACTTCCCGAAAAAGAAGAAGCCGCCTACTTTTTTAACAACTTAGAAAATCTACATCAAAACGAGCGCGGAACTACCATTTTGTTTTATCCCGCTACCTATCGCAGACCGTATCAAATAGAAGAAACCGACAACTCTAACATCATGCTGCGCGCAGAAGTGTTGAGTGTAATTCAAAAGCGCAGAAAAAATACCTTAGTAGTTACCTATCCCGAAGCCATTTTAGAAAAGGTAGT
Organism: Bacteroidia bacterium; assembly: GCA_046569885.1. Classification (GTDB taxonomy): domain Bacteria; phylum Bacteroidota; class Bacteroidia; order Flavobacteriales_D; family Parvicellaceae; genus JBKHVV01. Next base: position 12,165 of record JBKHVV010000053.1, on the reverse strand, counting down.
TACCAAACGCAACTTAGAGCAACACACCTTTGATATTGAAAAAGGAAATTCGTACTCGATAGATTTCATCAACGAATTATTGATTGAATACGATTTTGAAAAGGTAGATTTTGTGTACGAACCCGGACAGTTTTCGGTGCGTGGTGGAATTGTAGATGTGTTTTCGTATTCTAACGAACACCCTTACCGCATTGAGTTTTTTGGCGATGACGTAGATTCCATTCGCTCGTTTGATACACTTACGCAATTATCTATAAAAATGTTGCAAAAAATTTCGGTAGTGCCCAACGTGCAAAAGCGTTTGTTGCAAGAAAGTAGAGAATCGTTTTTGCAATTTATTCCGAACAATACCACCGTTTGGGTAAAACATTTAGAACACGCTTTAGGAAAAATTGATGAAGGATTTAAAAAAGCAGAATATGCTTTTGAAAAACTTACAGGCGAACTCAAACACCTTTCTCCGCAAGAATTATATTCATCGAAAGAATCCTTTTTACAAGAGTTGAGCACATTTAAAGTAATTGAAGACGATAACAAAAGTCATTTTCAAAATGCTGTTCAGTATACGTTTAATTGTACACCACAACCATCGTTCAATAAAAATTTCGAGTTGCTCATTGCCAACCTGAAAGAGAATACCACATTGGGTTACACCAATATTTTGTTTTCGGATAATCCCAAACAAATTGAGCGTTTATATTCCATTTTTGAAGACATCGAAGCAGCAGTGAGTTTTAATCCGATTACGGTTGCCATTCAAGAAGGATTTATAGACCATGACCTAAAATTGGTGTGCTATACCGACCATCAAATTTTTGAGCGTTATCATAAATTCCGTTTAAAAGAGGGTTACAAAAAAGCACAGCAAGCACTCACACTAAAAGAAATTTACAACCTACAAAAAGGCGATTTTGTAGTGCATGTTGACCATGGTGTAGGAGAGTTTTCGGGTTTGCAAAAAATTGACGTGAATGGTAAGCAACAAGAGACCATTCGTTTGGTGTATCAAGGTGGAGATATTTTGTATGTGAGCATTCACTCGCTACACCGCATTTCTAAATATTCGGGTAAAGAAGGCATCGCACCAAAAACGAATAGATTGGGCTCACCTGCGTGGGCAACAGCTAAAAGTAAAGCCAAAGCGCGCGTAAAAGAATTGGCGTTTGATTTGATAAAATTGTATGCCAAACGAAAATCGGAAAAAGGATTTGCGTTTCATCCCGATACCTACTTACAAACTGAGTTAGAGGCTTCGTTTATGTATGAAGATACGCCCGACCAACTTACCGCTACGCAAGCCATCAAAAAAGATATGGAGCAAGCGTCACCTATGGATAGATTGGTGTGTGGTGATGTGGGTTTTGGTAAAACAGAATTAGCCATTCGTGCGGCATTTAAAGCAGCAGCCGATGGCAAACAAGTGGCAGTGTTGGTGCCTACTACGGTGTTGTGTTTTCAGCACTATAGAACGTTTTCAGAGCGCTTAAAAGATTTTCCTGTTAAGGTAGATTATGTGAATCGTTTTAAATCGGCTGCAAAAAATAAACAAACCTTGAAAGACCTTGCCGATGGTAAAGTGGACATCATTATTGGTACGCATAAATTAGTGGGGAAAGAAGTTAAGTTTAAAGATTTGGGCTTGCTAGTTATTGATGAAGAACAAAAATTTGGCGTGTCGGTGAAAGATAAATTAAAGACATTTAAATCTTCTGTAGATACGTTGACACTCTCTGCAACGCCTATTCCACGTACGCTTCAATTTTCGTTGATGAATGCGCGAGATTTGTCTGTACTGAACACAGCACCGCCTAATCGCTATCCTGTGCAAACAGAAATTCGTCCGTTTAATGAAGAGCTTATTCGCGATGCGATTATTTACGAAACGCAACGTGGTGGACAAGTTTTCTTTGTGCACAACCGTGTACAAAACATTATGGAAGTTACAGGAATGATTCAACGCTTGTGCCCCGATTTGCGTGTAGCGATTGGTCATGGTAAAATGGAAGGAAGCAAACTCGAAGCCGTGATGTTGGATTTTATGGAAGGCATGTACGATGTGTTAGTTGCCACATCTATTATCGAATCGGGCATTGACATTGGTAATGCGAATACCATTATCGTGAACAACGCGCACCATTTTGGTATGAGCGATTTGCACCAATTGCGTGGTAGAGTAGGACGTAGCAACAAAAAAGCATTTTGTTATTTGTTGGCGCCACCGTATCATATGCTCACAGAAGAAGCGCGCAAACGTTTGCAAGCCATTGAGCAATTTTCTGATTTAGGTTCAGGCTTTAATGTTGCCATGCGCGACTTGGATATTCGTGGAGCGGGCGATTTGTTAGGCGCAGAGCAAAGCGGATTTATATCAGATATTGGTTTTGACATGTATCAAAAAATCATTGCCGAAGCCGTTCAAGAATTAAAAGAAACAGAGTTTAAAGAACTCTTTCATGAAGAAAATGCTAAACGTCCGTTTGTAGATGAATGCGTTATTGAAACAGATTTGGAATTGGTGCTTCCTGATAATTATGTGAATGATGTTACCGAACGCATTGCCTTGTACAAAGAGTTAGACGACTTAGACACCGAAGAAGATTTGCAAAAATTCCAAGAGCATTTGATTGATAGATTTGGTCCTATTCCGAAACAAACGAATGATTTGATGAATACCATTCGCTTAAGAAATATCGCCAAAGAAATTGGTTTTGAAAAGTTGGTATTGAAGAATGAAACACTTATCGGTACGTTTGTCTCCGACCAAAAATCGCCTTACTACCAAAGTGAAAAATTTACCAAAGTGCTTAATTTCATTCAAACGAATCCGCGCGTAGCTAAAATGGAAGAACGTAACAATAAGTTGCGCCTTATCTTTAAGCCCGTGCTTTCTGTGCAGCAGGCGATGGAGAAGTTGAGTTTGATTGGTGAAAAGTTGAAAGTTGAAAGTTGAAAGTTGAAAGTTGAAAGTTGAAAGTTGAAAGTTGAAAGTTGAAAGATTTTCTCTAAACACCAAACACTAGATACTAACCGTCATCAGTCTTTCACTCTCGAAAATCGCAATGCTTTTAACAACCAATTGGGCAGTGGTTTTTCCAGTGGACTTTTTTCAACATTAAGATTGACACCTAATTTTTCAATGATAGGAATTTTATACACTTCAATCATTTCGATGAGGGTGCCATCAGGGTCTTCAATGTAGGTGCAATGTACTTTGGTGCTGTCTCCCATACTTAGTACATTATTGGTGTCGCAGGTGAAACCAAAACCAAGCTTTTCTAATTTAGCACCAATTTCTTGCATACCGCGCACATCAAACCCCAAGTGTACAAAACCAACATCGCCCCACATGCGTCCTTCGTATATTTTGTGTTTTGGTCGGTCAGAGATTTCTTGAACTAATTCTATATAGGTAGCTCCGCTAATCTGATTAAAACCTCCTGTTGGTCTATTTTTTTGAATCAACTTTATGCGTCTAAATGTTTTGTTGCCTTCTCCAATTAATTCGTAATCTTTAAACGTAGCAGTTTTATCATATATAGCGTGATTGTAGCCCAAAATATCCGCATACAATTTCATTGATTTTTCAATGCTCGACACGGCTATGGTGCAACCAATAATACCGCCCGTAACATGTTTTTCTTTTCTATAAAACTCTTTATCTTCAACTACAACAAATATTAATCCGTTTGAGTCTTTTACATAAAACGCAGGAATATTATCGGGTGTAGAAGTTACATCGCCAATTACGTTAGCATTGTTTTTCTTAAAATAATCGAACGCAATTTTTACGTTGGGTGTTTTTACATGACCAATGTAAATGCCTAAATCTCCTAATTGAAATGTAGTTTTAGCGTGTGTTGATTTGAATGAAGTTGGTTGAACGACTTCCATAGCACAACCGCCTTTCAAGTTTACAACCATGGCAGCACGCTTGGTGATGACTTGGTTGTTGGTGTAAATCTGCATCAGAGGCGCAGGTGCTTCGGCATTAAAAAGCGGAATATCCAACCCAAAAAATTTTCTGTACCACGCCCACGAAGCATCTAAATTCGTGACCCCAACGCCTAGGTGCTGAACACCATTTATAATATGTTTCATTATGATTTCAAACGTTCAGAGTAGCTATTTGTTCTTGTATCTACTTTTATTTTATCTCCTATTCCTATAAAAAGAGGCACTCTAATTTCTGCGCCCGTGTCAATAGTTGCAGGCTTTAATGTATTAGTAGCTGTATCGCCCTTTATGCCAGGTTCTGTATAGGTTACTTCTGCTTCAATAAAGCCCGGAAGTTCTACAACCAAAGGTGTTTCGTCTTCTGCGTTAAATAATATCGTGCAAATCATACCCTCTTTTAAGAAGTAAGGTTTCTCAATCATGTGTCCTTCAATAAACACTTGCTCGTAGGTTTCAGAATTCATAAAATGAAAACCATCACCTTCTTGATATAAGTATTGGTAGTTTCTATGTTCTACACGCACAGGATCTATTTTATGACCCGAAGAAAATGTATGGTCAATTACTTTTCCTGATTCAATTTGTCTTAGCTTGGTACGCACAAACGCAGGTCCTTTCCCTGGTTTTACGTGCTGAAACTCTATGATGGTAAATAGTTTTTCGTTGTGACGAATGCACAAACCATTTTTTATATCAGCAGTAGTTGCCATGAGTTTAATTTTTTTAAGACTGCGAATTTAAGGAAATATTGGCGAATGAGCAAAAAAGAGAATTAACGATAAAGAAAGCACATCAAGTAAAACAATTTTACTAATCCAATCTATTAACTTCCACAGCTACACAATTAGAAAAATATGGCGTAGTACCTCAATTTGAGGTGGGGGAGGTTTTCTAAAAAGTAGTTGTAGAATTTGGTTTCTAAATTACTTCTATTTTGCACCTGCCTGCATAGCCTGTTCTATATACGCTACCCCATTATGATTTTCAATAATTTTAACAGAAAGAGTATTTGAAAATGTGTGCATAAAAGCATGATGTGTAGTTAAAACAGCGTCTTGAAAATCTTGATTAGCCTCCAATGCACTTATGTTAAGACCAACATCTTCACATTCTTTTTTTGATATATGTCTAGAATGTGATTTTTGCTCAGTGTGATTTGAAAAAGTACTGACAATTTTTTTGACCTTATCTTCATCTCCTGCACACATATTATTTTTGAGCCATTCATATACCATTTTTTCAGACCATTCTATTGCCTGCTTACAAGCGCCTAAAAAAGTTGGGTGATATTTACTTATAATGACTTGCCATAAAGCTGCTGATTGAGGATTTTGTTTAATATCGTTCTTAGCTTGTTCAAATTCATTTAATACAGCTTGACATGCTAAACCTCCCATCTGAGGGTCAATAGGCCCCAAATTAGAATGTTTTCCCATAACAATTTCTTTTGAGGCGAAAGCAATCATGGTTCCAGCAGACATTGAAATTTGCGGAACTATAACTCTAATATCATTACCATACATGGAGTATAAGTAATCAACTAAAGATTCGGTAGCAGCAATATCACCACCAGGCGTGTGAAGAATTAAGTCTAATCCTTTTGTTCTATCTAGCTTATTAATAGTTAGCATAAAACCAGATTTATCTTTATCTCCAACAGCCGTTCCTGCAGCTTGTGGTTTTTGAAGCCAGCCAGAATAATACGCAATAGTATTCCTTCCAGATATTTCAGAAACTTGTTTTAAGTATTTTCTTCTTACAGTATCTAACGGGTTTATATCAGGATTCCTTTGATGCTCTTGTTGGATTTCAAGAATAACCTCATTCCAATTTGGCATACTTTTATAGGGAATTTATAAGTGTTGTACTTCCTAATGTTTTAACAGGAACATAGGTATCGTCATACAAAGAAATTTTTTGAAAAAAATCTCCATCTTTCTCCCATTGTGTTCTGATTACAACAGACTTTTCAGAAGAGTTAATGATTTCATTGTACTCAAAAGTAAAATCCCTTTCTTTCACTTTTTGTTTCTTTTTTGAACCATTTTCCATATTACAAATATACTAATTTTTATTTTCAAATATAGTTTTTATTATTAGTTAGTTTGTTGCAAAAGAAGTTGTACTACTCCCTATACAACACCCTACCTAGTTTACCGCTATCCCCCAAACCACGTCCTTTTATCAGCCACGAAAAGCCAAAGACAAACAGTGCCAATGCTTCCAATATCAAGGTAGAATAGTGGTTTATGTTTAGCCAACCCAATATAGGTACTAATATAATAAACAACAGCATAAGCCATCCGCAGGTTCTGTAAATATTGTTTTCGTTGAGGATACTTAACTCAATGCTTTCATCTTGGTTTTGCCCAATGGTAAATACATTGATGGAGATGATGGCCAAGGTTATAAAAAACACTGCCGCAAAGCCATAGTGTAACCAACCAATGGCAGCGTGGCAAATAGGCAATAAAGTGTAAATTTTAGCATCGCAACAGTTGTTGGTAGGAAATAGTGCCACGCCAAAAGCCATCCAGCCCGCAATGTTGGTTAGTTGGCTGTCGTTTTTGAAAAAATTAGAGTTGGTGTGTCCATCGTAACGGATTAAAAACAAACCCACGGCACAGAGCACACCTGTAAAAATCTCACGAAAATTAGTGTAATAATAATGGCTAATGGACGGTTGGTGCTTCGTTTCGAAAAATGGGACGAATGAAAGGAGTATCAATACAATGGGCAAACCTATGCCCATCACGCCAATGGCATTGCGGATTCTTCGGTAAGTTTTGTTGGCAGGAGTATTTTCAGGCATAGCGATTTAGTTTTTTCAAATATATAAATTTTTTATCTCCCTTTGAAGGAAGATAAAGAGGGAGGAATATTATCCTTAATTTTCTCAAAAATCATAAAAACCAAAACTACCCCCTAAAAAATAGGGGTGTTAACAAAAATTTTATACTTTTTTATTAAAAAAGGGTGTTTTTGACATACCTTTGAGCCCGAAAACAATAAAAATCTTCTCCCAACATGCCACATTTACGATTTAAAGCCCTTGACGATTTACTTTCAAGAGAGCCCAAACCTTTTATTTCATCATCTGATAAAGTATCGCAGTTTTTTGGTTCAAACGTGTTTAACCAAGATGCCATGCGTGAGTACCTAACTTCTGATGCGTATGCAAGTGTATTAGAAGCCATGTACAAAGGCACACGTATTGACCGCACCATTGCCGACCAAGTAGCTTCTGCCATGAAAGATTGGGCAGTAAGCAAAGGCGCAACCCATTATACCCACTGGTTTCAGCCACTAACAGGTGCTACTGCCGAAAAGCACGATGCCTTTTTTGAGCCTATAGAAGGCGGAAGAGCCATTGAGCGTTTTGATGGTAAATTGTTGGTACAGCAAGAGCCCGATGCATCATCGTTTCCGAATGGTGGCATTCGCAACACCTTTGAAGCACGTGGCTACACCGCTTGGGACCCAACTTCTCCGGCATTTGTAATAGGTAAAACCTTGTGTATTCCTACCATATTTATATCGTACACGGGCGAAGCGTTGGATTATAAAATGCCTTTGCTAAAAGCACTTCATGCCGTAGATATGGCTGCTTCCGAAGTATGTCAATACTTTGATAAAAACGTAACGAAAGTAACCGCCACCTTAGGTTGGGAACAAGAATATTTTTTGGTAGATAAAGCCTTATTCAATGCGCGTCCAGATTTAATGATTGCAGGAAGAGCATTGGTGGGTCATTCACCTGCAAAAGGGCAACAGTTAGAAGACCACTATTTTGGCTCAATTCCAGAGCGCATTATGCAATTTATGCGTGAGTACGAAGCAGAGAGTTTGAAATTAGGCATTCCTGTAAAAACCAGACATAATGAAGTAGCACCTAATCAGTTTGAGTGTGCGCCTGTATTTGAAGAAGCCAACCTTGCCAACGACCACAACTTGTTGTTGATGGACGTGATGGAAAAGGTAGCGCGCAAGCATGATTTTAGAGTACTATTCCACGAAAAACCTTTTAATGGCTTGAACGGTTCGGGTAAACATAACAACTGGTCGTTGGCTACCAACACAGGAGTTAACCTATTGTCACCAGGTAAAAACCCTAAATCGAACTTACAGTTTTTAACGTTTTTCGTTAACACGATAAAAGCCATTCACGATTATGCAGACATATTAAGAGCAAGCATCGCCTCTGCAAGTAACGACCACCGCTTGGGCGCCAACGAAGCACCGCCAGCTATTGTGTCGGTATTCATCGGTACGCAATTATCATCCATGTTGGATGAGTTGGAAGTGTCCGTAAAATCAGGCAAACTATCTCCTGAAGATAAAACAGAGTTGAAGTTAAACATTGGTAAAATACCTCAAATTTTATTAGACAATACGGATAGAAACCGAACTTCACCTTTTGCGTTTACAGGCAACAAGTTTGAGTTTAGAGCTGTTGGTTCTTCTGCTAACTGTGCTTCGGCTATGATTGCATTGAACACCATAGTTGCAAAGCAATTAAGAGAGTTCAAAAAAGCTGTTGATAAGCGCATGGAAAAAGGCGATGGTAAAGACGAAGCCATTTTGCATGAATTACAAAAACTCATCAAAGAATCTAAAAAAATTCGCTTTGAGGGCAATGGTTATGGTGAAGAATGGAGAAAAGAAGCAGAAAAGCGTGGACTTTCAAACCTAAAAGACACACCAAGAGCTTTAGAAGTATTAAAACGCAAAGACGTGAAAAAACTCTTTGACGAAATGGGTGTACTTTCTGAACGTGAAATGGAAGCGCGCCATGAGGTAGAGTTAGAAACTTACATCTTGAAACTTCAAATTGAAGCGCGCATTATGGGTGATGTGTGTCAAAACCATATTTTACCTGCGTCTATTAAGTATCAAAACGATTTGATTAAAAACATTCAGGGCTTAAAAGATATTTTTGGAGCAACGGGCTATAAGCAACATGCAAAAGCTCAATTAGAGTTGTTGGTAGAAATTTCTAAACATACCAATGAGTTGAAGAAATTCTTAGACGCCATGATTGAAGAGCGCAAAAAAGCTAACAAACTAGAACATGCCGAGAAAAAAGCATTTGCCTACTGCGATAAAGTGAAGTTCTATTTTGACGATATCCGTTATCATGCCGATAAATTAGAAACCCTGATAGATGATGCTTATTGGCCTCTGCCAAAATTAAGAGAGCTGCTGTTTGCTAAATAACATAGAAAGCCCTTTCCCGAACTTGTTTGAAATGGATTTTTTGTTTATTAGAATTAGGTTTATTAGTTCTTTAGGGATTGGGATTGATACGAATTAACCAGCGCTTAGATACGGAATAGAGGGCAAGTAAACACGGAGTTACACCGTATGAGTTCCGTATGAGTTCCGTATGAGCTCCGTATGAGCTCTGTATTATTTTGGTGTTTTTAGCCAACTTTTTTGGATGGATTTCGTATTAGGTAAAGCAAATACGTTTGTTATGGCTAAATATAAAGGACCTTATAATTTAAACGGAAAACTGGGTGATTTGGTTTTCGTTGGGGCAAAAAATTCTTACGTGAGACGAAATGATGTGGCTCGTGGAGAGCTTTTGAAGAAGGATGGGCGTTTTGAGAATGTACGCAAAGTGCAGAGTGAATTTGGATTGGCGTCTATGATTGGGAAGCACATACGTGAGGCGTTAGAACCGTATAACACTCTTTACCGAGATGAGAAGTTGAATGCTCGCTTACAAGCGGCTGTGTTTTCGGTTATTTTGAAAGATGAAAAGGAGAAGGGTAAACGGGTGTTTGATTTTGGTAATGATCCTTTATTTTTAAAGGGCTTGGAGTGGCATGCTAGTGAGCATAAATTAGGAAAGAGTTTAGAGTATGTTTTTAGTTGTAAGCGGGATAAAAAAGTACTGAATATTTCTTTAGATAATGTGCGGTTGAAAAAACGCATGGTGGGTTTTGCTGCTTTGGTAGATGTGGTGGTGCTTTACTTGCCTGAGCACATACAAACAGCTAAAGATTGTGAAAAGATATGTGCTGAGGTTTGTAGTGTAGAGGTGCAAAGTGCTATTTCGTTACGTTGTGCTGCTCCTAAAAAAGGGATGGAGGCGATAGTGTTGTGTGGGCTGCGGTTTGTGGATGAGACGGGATTGAGTATTGGGAAGGGGATGAGAGTTGATGATTGACAATGGATAATGGATAATGGATAATGGACAATGGATAATGGACAATGGATAATGGACAATGGATAATTGAAAGTTGATAATTGGTTTATGTTGGTTATTGGTGTTTAGGAGATAGTGTTTGGAATTCCAGTGGTAAAAGAGTAGGGTTTTATTACGTACTTTTTTGCTTGACCAAAAAAGTACCAAAAAAAGTCAAGCTAAAATGATGCTACTGCCCACTTGCTTACACACCCTCGCCATTTTAGCGGGCTTACACACGTTGTTATTTCTACGAAGTAAAAAGAATAACTAGTAAACTGATAAAACAATGAGTTATATTTTAGCAATGGTTTTTTTGTTCTCTCCCTTTCGGGGAGAGTTAGAGAGGGGCTTCTTATTAAACGAAGAGCAACGCCCAATAAATGACATTACGCCTAGCGAATTACAAATTATTGAGCGCAATGCCCACGCTACGGAGTTAGAACCTAATGCCGAAATGACATCGGTAGTAGCGCAAAGTGTATTGGAGCAAGCACAAGGCAAACGTTTTGAGCGTTGGGTGATTATTCCTGAACAAGCGATGCAGCGAAAATCGGCTAATGAAACAGCTGTTGAGCAAAACGTTCTCGTGAATGTAGAACAAGTAAGTAAAAAACTTACTCTGTATCCTAACCCAACCAATAACGATGTTGAGTTGGCTTATGTATTCGATAATGATGGTGAAATTGTGGTGTATGATGTTTCGGGCAAACAATTATTTATGGTTGCTATAGAAAAAGGAACACATCAAAAAACCTTACCAACAAGCAACCTTTCAAGCGGTTTATACGTTTGCATCATAAAAGATGGCGAAAACATCTACAGAGAGAAGATTATTATACAAAAGTAGCTTGACTAATCATAAATTTATATGGCTATTACTTCTGTTGGGCACTTCTATTCTAGGAACTGCCCAACAGCGTTTTAGTATAGTGCATGATTATGTTGTCGGCTCTGAGTGGATTACTGATGTTTGGATTGAAAGTGATGGTTATGCTGCAACCAATTTTGTATCAAAAAGTTCTTGGGCAACGGATTCTATTGTGTATGTAAAAACTGATTTCGATGGAAATATAGTGTCGGAAAAAGTCATAGACATGCGGGCAAACCTGAATATTATTAAAGGGGGGGGGGTATTAAATTAAATAATGCCACAGGATATTTGTTTTCGACCAATGCTTGGCTAACATCACAAACATATAACGACCAAACTTCTTATCTGATAAGATTAGATGATAATTTGGATACCCTGTGGACAAAACGTTATTTTATGAATGACAGTAGAGCCATGTTTATTGCAACAGGTATAATAGAGGAGGGCAATGATTTTGTTGCCTTTGGTTCGGGCAGTACAGCAACTTCTCTTTCTGTTGGAATAATGGTTAGATTGGATGCTTCGGGAAATAAAACGTTTGAAAAGGTAATAACCGACCCCGATAAAATCATTGCTGTATTAAATCAAATACCCACCCCTGATGGCGGATATTTGATAAGCGGTTTCGCAGATAGAGACAATCCTGATGTAAATGCAGGCTCTTCAAGAGAGGGGTATTTATTAAAAGTGGATGCCAGTGGCAATAAGGAATGGGATAGTGTGTATAAAAACCCAACTTTTGATGGACAAAACATTGTGTTTTGGGACATGGCTTCTGCGCAAGATGGTAATTTTCTAATTCTATCGCAGTATGCCTCAAAAATAGGTTCAGATGGTTGGGTAGAAGAATTTGACTCATATCTAATGAAAATAAACCCACAAGGCGAGGTAATATGGAATAAGTATATTGATGTGGGAGTGGGATATAGTACGAACTTGGGCTCTGTTAGCGAGGCAGATGATGGCACGATATTGTTAGGAGGTCAATCTTCCATAGGCGGTGGTCAGTTAAAAGGTATGTTTTTTAAGCTAACACCTTTAGGCGAAGTGTTGTGGGAGCAGTATTACTGGAATTCCAAGAAAAAAGTGGACAAAAAGAGTTAAACACCTAAGCGACTTGTTTTAATTGGTTAGTACTCATTAA
>JBKHVV010000052.1:0-14584 GCA_046569885.1 Bacteroidia bacterium | reverse complement strand
ATTCATGTTTTTGTTCTTTGCTTATAGCAATTATTTTGGTTGATTTTTTTGCCAAGTAACGTTCTATGGATTTAAAGACAAATGTTTTCAATCTTCCAAAATAGGAGTGAAATACATGCCCATGAAAGGTGTGAACTATAATCGGAACGTTGGAATGTATGGCAGCCAAACGACCAACCAATCCAGCTTTTGAAGCGTGTGTGTGAACGATGTGTGGTTTAAATTCTTTGATTATTTGCCTAACTTTTTTGTAGGCCAAATAATCATCTTTTAAATTTATTGGTCGTTTCATCTCTTCAATAAGCATAGGTTTTATGCCTAAATTTTCTAAGATGTATTCAGAGCTATCTTCGCCTTCATCTTTTACCCCACCTAATAAAAGCGTTTCATATTCTTCAGGAAGATATTTTGTAAGATAAGCCGCATTGTAGGTTGGACCGCCAATGTTAAATCTATTTATGATACGGAGTACTCTAATTTTCTCCATGCTTTAAGCTAAAAAATAATTTTTATACCACTTTTGAAACACAATCAACATCCACAAGACTGAAATACTATCTTCTGGGTTGCTTGAGGCGGATTTTTTTCTTAGATAAACAATTCTATCATAATTAAAAATGTTTTGATTTTCTATAAAATCTTTATCAAGTAACTCATTTATTATGGGTTGTAATTCATTGTTCATCCATTTTTTTAAGGGCACTTCAAAGCCGTGTTTTTTTCTTGTGTAGAGTTCTTCGGGTAAATCATTTTTAAAGGTGTCTTTCAAAATTTTCTTTGTGTTATGAGCATCTATTTTATAATGTTCCGGTAATTGAAACACATAGTTGACTAACTCAAAATCTAAAAAAGGAACGCGAACTTCCAAGCTGTTTGCCATGCTCATACTATCTACTTTTTTTAGCATATCGCCTTCCAATACTAAATTGAAATCGTTGAGTAAAAATTCATTGATGTTTTTACAATTGTTTAGTTTGTCTAAAAACTCAAAGTTGGTGTGAAATTGTTTTTTTAAGAGTAAACTAACTTCGCTTTCAGATTGAAGAGTAGCCCATTTCCAATACCGTTCTTTTGGAGTTAAATTTAATCCAGAAGCGTAACGATTGAGCTGACGTAGTTTATTCCCCAATGCATTATTTCTCGACTGAGGGAATACTTTTAAAAGAGGTTGACTATTTTTTAAAAGCAGATTTTTCAAATTGTTTTGTTGAGACAAATAAAATGCCTTATGTTTATTGTAACCGCTGAATAATTCATCCGCACCATCTCCCGAAAGGGCAACGGTTACTTTATTTTTGGTGTAATGACATAAAATATTTACTGCAATGGCTGATGAGTCGGCAAAAGGTTCATCCATGTAATTAACAATTCTCTCAAAATGCTCAAATAAATCGTCATTTGTGAGTGAAAAAACCGTGTGGTTGGATTTAATTTTTTTCGCAACCAATTCGGCATAGTGTGTTTCATCAAAAAACGGTTCATCTTTATATCCAATAGAGAACGTATTTAGATTATTGGTAAACTTTGAAGCAACCGTAGCAACTACTGAAGAGTCAATTCCACCGCTTAAAAATGAACCTAACGGAACATCGGCAATTAAACGTCTTTCTACCGATTTTTCTACAAGATTACGCACCGTTTTTTTAGCTTCTTCGTAATCGGGAGTTTTTTCAAAAGTTGTTGTGGGAATAGAGTAGTAGCGACCAATCTCTAATTTATTAAGGTTGATTTTTATCCAGCACCCTGGTTCTAATTTTTTTACGTTTTCATAAATTGAGCGAGGAGAAGGAATATAGCCTAATTGAAAGTATAGTTGTAGTGCCTCTTTAGAAATTGACTTTTTGAAAGCGTATTTTGAAAGCGCTTTTAATTCTGATGCAAAACAGAATAACGTTTCATCTTGATAATATAGCAAAGGTTTAATGCCATATCTATCTCTTGCTAAAAACAACGCTTCATTTTTTTTGTCGTAAATACAAAACGCAAAAAAGCCATTGAGCTTGTTTAAACATTGCTCTTTTTCTTCAATGAATAATTGTAAAAGAACTTCTGTATCTGAGTTTGTTTTAAACGTATTCCCTTTTTTTTCTAACTCCGAACGAAGGTCTTTAAAGTTAAAAATCTCTCCGTTAAAAATTAGTTCATAGTTGCCACAAGCACTTACAAATGGTTGGTTGGCAGCTTCAGAAGTATCAATAATAGATAAACGCGCATGTCCTAACGCTACATTATTATGTATGTTCACAGCAATGTTATCAGGACCTCTACGATGGAGTGTTTTGATAGAAGCGTGTACATCTTGCAAAAGGTTTTTATCCTTTTGATTAAAAATGTTTATTCCGGAAATTCCACACATAGCTTAAAAGAATGCAGTTTCAAAGCTAATTATAAAAACCAATCACGCTAAATAATTTTACATACTTTTGTGAATTGTTAATTTAAACTACTTGAGGTGAAAATATTAATTACAGGAGGCGCTGGTTTTATAGGTTCTAATCTTTGTGAGCGATTGATTAGTAGAGGATATTTTGTTACTTGTGTAGATAACTTATCTACCGGACGCAAGCAAAATATTGAGCACTTGCTTTCAAATTCTAAGTTTGAGTTTGTTCAAGGAGACATTGCTGATTTGAATCTAATGATGAACTTAACGAAAGGAGTTGATGCGGTTTTACATCAAGCAGCTTTAGGCTCTGTTCCTCGTTCTATTGATAATCCTTTGGCAACCAATCATGCCAATATTACAGGTTTTTTAACCGTCTTAACGGCCGCGAAAGAGAATAACGTAGAGCGTTTTGTTTATGCCGCAAGTTCCTCCACTTACGGAGATAATTACAAGCTCCCAAAAGTGGAAGAAGAAATAGGCAAACCGCTTTCTCCTTATGCTGTAACAAAATTAGTAAATGAACTTTATGCCGATGTTTTTTCTAAATTATTTGGAATAAAAACGATTGGATTAAGATACTTTAATGTGTTCGGACCCAACCAAGACCCAAATGGGGCTTATGCAGCAGTGATTCCTAAGTTTATTCAACTATTAAAAGAAGGCAAGTCGCCAACCATTCATGGTGATGGTTCTCAATCTCGCGATTTTACTTATATAGAAAACGTGTTAGATGCAAATGAATTGGCTATAACTACACAAAATCCCGAAGCGTTTAATCAAGTTTATAATGTGGCGTGTGGTAATGCTGAATCGTTAACAGACATTACGAAATACTTGATACGAAAAATAAACACCAATGTAGCCATTGAGTTTGTGGCGCCACGTAAAGGTGATATTAAAGATAGCTTAGCAGACATTTCCAAAATTTCAAGATTGCTTGGGTACTCGCCTAAAGTTTCCGTTTATGAAGGATTGGATAAAACCATTGATTGGTTTTCAAAATAGAGAATAGAGTCCCTTTTCTTGTTTCACTTTTTTCTCGTCTAACAAATATCTGAGAGATGCTACTACTTGACTTTTTTTTGTGTCTGATAGTTGCATCAGTAGTTCTTCGGAAGTTAATTTTTTATTTTTTTTAAGAAGGGACAGGATTTCTTTTTCTGTTTTGCTTAGCTCTCTTGCAGAAGTTGATGTTTTATTTCTACCCGTGCAGACATCACAAATACCGCATATTTTGTCATTTTTTTCGCCAAAGTAAGAGAGTAGCTGACGACTTCTGCACACCGTTTTTTCTTCGCAGTAGGCAATCATGGCGTTTGTTTTTTTCTGTGCTTGCACTTTTCTTTGTTGGTACGATTCTTTTGAGATGCTTAATCTTTTGTGGTCTTTACGATCGGCAAGAAATGTAATTTTAGGCAAATCGCTTTTGGGTGCATAACTAATGATATTTTTTTCTTTTAATTCTACAAGCATTTTTTCTATTGCTTTGGTAGAACTGTTTAATCGTTTTGCTAAAAGTGTTTCGTCAATTTTTGTCATCACTTCAAACATACCAGAATAGGAGCGAAGCAGTATTTGTAAAAGGTTTTCGTATTTCGAATGGTTTATTTGAAACGTATAAAGTACGTTTTTATCTACGTCAATTTTTACTCTTGATGGAGATAAAATGGCATCCGACAACGAAAGATATTCATTCAGTTGAAGAATTTTCAGAGCACTAAAACACAAATTGGGTTTTAGTTGATAGCGGTTGCAAAAATCTGCAATATCAAACGGAAGCACTTCATCTAAACCACTGCCAATGGCTAATTGATAATAGTTACCCAACGCTTGGTACACGTTTTTTATATAATCTAATTCAGGAAAATCTTGTGTGAATTTTTCTTCTAAAACTTTTTTATCAGGCGTATCATAAATGAGCACTGCGTATGCTTTTTTTTCATCGCGTCCTGCACGTCCTGCTTCTTGAAAGTAAGCTTCAATCGAATCGGGTAAATCTAAGTGAACCACTAAGCGGACATCGGGTTTGTCAATGCCCATTCCGAAGGCGTTGGTAGCAACTATGATGCGTGTTTTGGCATCAATCCATTGCTTTTGCGCTTTGTCGCGTTGAACATTTGTTAGTCCTGCGTGGTAAAAATCTGCCGAATGTTTTTTCGATTTTAGATACTTGGCAATGTCTTGTGTTTGTCTGCGATTGCGAGCATAAATGATGGCTGTTCCTTTTACTTTTTGCAGTATTTCATCTAATTTTAAGTATTTATTGCTTTCGTACAACACCGAATAGGAAATGTTTTTTCGCTCGAAACTTTTTTGAAAAACATTTTCTTTTTTAAACGCCAATTTTTGTTGAATGTCTGTAACCACATCAGGAGTAGCGGTGGCTGTAAGTGCAATGACAGGGACTTTTTTTAGGAGTTCGCGAATGTTGGCAATTTTTAAATACGGTGGACGAAAATCATAACCCCATTGAGAAATACAATGTGCCTCATCAACGGCAATTAAACTCACTTTCATCTTTTTTAAACGTGCTTTGAATAGGTCAGTATTCAAGCGCTCGGGAGATAAGTAAAGAAACTTTACATCTCCGTAAACACAATTATCTAAAGCAATATCAATTTCTTTGCTGTTCATCGCAGATGATACCGCAATGGCTTTAATCCCTTTCTTATTGAGGTTTTCCACTTGATCTTTCATCAATGCAATTAAGGGAGAGATAACAATACACAAACCATCTAACGCCAATGCAGGTACTTGAAAGCAAATAGATTTTCCTCCACCTGTTGGCAATAGCGCTAATGTGTCTTTACCTTCTAATACAGAGCGTATAATGTCTTCTTGCAGTGGACGAAAGGCATCGTAGCCCCAATATTTTTTTAATATTTTATGTATTTCTGTCAGTTTGTTTGTAAATTAGTAATTAATTTAGCAACGATTATAAACTGCGTGAAATTATAAATAATGAGTGTAAAAACGGTGGATATTAAAATTAAGAAGGCTGAAAAAAGCCGAATAGCTGAAGTGGACTTTAAAAATCTGCCATTTGGTAAAATTTTCTCAGACCACATGTTTGTGATGGATTATGCCGATGGTGAGTGGAAGAATTTTGAGATTATTCCCTACGGAAATCTCTCTGTAAGCCCTGCTATGAGTGCTATTCACTATGGTCAATCCATTTTTGAAGGATTGAAAGCATATAAGAACGAAGCAGGTGAAACGTTGGTGTTTCGTCCTTTGGATAATGCAGCTCGTTTGAACAAATCTGCCGAGCGTATGGCAATTCCTGAAGTTCCGCAAGAACTATTTATGGAAGCAATGCTCACGCTTTTGGAAATAGATAAAAATTGGGTGCCTAAAGAACTGGGCGCTTCGCTTTATATTCGTCCGTATATTTTTGCTACCGACACCTATATTGGTATCAAGGCATCAGATACGTATAAGTTTATCATTTTTACTTGCCCTGTGGGTAATTATTACTCCGAGCCTGTAAGGGTGAAAGTAGAACCTTTTTATACACGCGCTGCACAAGGTGGTGTGGGTGCTGCCAAAGCTGCGGGCAACTATGCCGCTTCTATTTATCCTGCACGCATGGGACAAAAAGATGGCTACCACCAATTGGTGTGGACAGATGCTTTAGAGCATAAATACATTGAAGAATCGGGTACGATGAACATTTTTTTTGTGATGGATGGCAAGTTGCTTACGCCCGCCTTAAATGGAACTATTTTAGCTGGTATTACCCGTGATAGCGTTATAAGTATTGCGAAAAGCTGGAATATTCCTGTAGAAGAGCGTAAAGTTTCTATTGAAGAAATTGAAAAAGGATTGAAGGAAAACCGCGTTACCGAAGCTTTTGGTGCGGGTACGGCTGCCACTATTGCACATATACAATTAATGAATGTTAATGGTGCAGATTATACGCTTCCTGCTATTGAACAGCGTGAATTTTCTAATAAAGTGCTTCAATTCTTAACCGACCTTAAAACAGGTAAAGCAGAAGACACTTTTGGTTGGATATATAAGGTTTAGGACTGATTGCTTAGAAATTTTATTGGTTCACAAAAATCCAACTTTTGTAATTTCATAAACATACTATCGTTAAAGTAAAGCTGCAACTTTACTCCAGTAAATTATCGTTCCACAAATAAACACAAAAATGCTAATGAGTAAAACTGCACCTGAAGCGATGTCTTTTATTTTGCCCGCGTGCGCATTCCATTCCGGAGAGATTTTATTGACGAGTTCTTCAATGGCAGTATTTACTGCTTCGGCAAAGAAAATTAATCCAATACACAAGGTTTGTATTAGCCATTCTGTAGTTGAAATTTCAAAGTAAAAACCAGCAATAGTAGCCAAAATAGCAGCCGCAATATGAATGCGAAAGTTGCTCTCGTTCTTTAAACAAAGCCATATACCTTTAATGGCGTATTTTATATTCCCGATTTTCATCTGTGGGCGAAATTATAAAAGAATGGCTACTTTTGGCGAAATTTTTAGTTAAATATGCTTCTGCAAATTCATCCCGATAATCCTGATGCTCGAAAGATTAAGCAGGTAATAGACTGCCTAAAAAATGGAGGTGTGATTATCTATCCAACCGATACGGTATATAGCATTGGTTGCGATTTGATGAATAAAAGAGCCATTGAAAAAGTGGCGCGCATCAAAAACATCAAACCCGAAAAAGCAAATTTTTCCATCATTTGCCACGATGTAAGTTCTTTGGGTGATTACACCAAACAATTCAGTAGACAAGTTTTTAAAGTGATGAATAAAGCACTGCCTGGACCGTTTACGTTTATTTTAAACGCCTCTAACAAGGTGCCTAAATTATTTGACTCCAACAAAAAAACCATTGGTATTCGTATTCCGAATAACAATATTGCGCGAGAAATTGTACGGCAGTTGGGCAATCCGATTATTGCCACATCGGTGCATGACGATGATGAAATAATTGAATATACCACCGACCCAGAACTCATTTATGAAAAATATGAAAAGTTGGTAGATATGGTGGTTGATGGTGGTTATGGAAACAACATTGCTTCTACCATTATTGATTGTACCAATGATGAAATAGAAGTCATTCGCGAAGGAGCAGAGTCTATTGAGGCGTTTCTATAAGCTCGAGTCATTATTAACTTTCAACCTTTAACCTTTAACCTTGTGAATTAAAACTTTAAACTATTTCTGTTAGTAACTTTTCGTTTTCAAATTAAAACGTAGCTAATTGTTTTTGAATTTAGCTGCATGGTACTCAATTACATTTGGTTGGCATTTTTCGTCATCGCGTTTATCGTTGCACTTATTCGCGTCATTGGTTTTTATTTTAGAGAAGAGTTGCACGGTTGGTTAGGCGTGGTGTTCGACCAAAGCGATTTGAATGTTATTTCAAATATCTCCAATAGTTTGTTCGAGATGGCAGAAGTAAGCGTAATGGGCGTGGCACTTCCATTAGTTGGAGCAATGGCATTTTGGTTAGGGATTATGAAGATAGGTGAGAAGGGCGGTGCTGTTGGTTTGTTGTCAAAATTAATCAGTCCGTTTTTTAGTAGAATATTTCCTGAGATACCAAAAAATCATCCTGCTTCGGGAGCCATTATTATGAATTTTGCCGCCAATATGTTGGGTTTAGATAATTCTGCCACTCCACTTGGATTAAAGGCGATGAATGAGTTGCAAGAACTCAACAAAGAAAAAGATACCGCCTCCAATTCGCAAATTATGTTTTTGGTATTGAACACTTCTGGCTTAACACTAATTCCTGTAAGCATTATGGCACTTCGTGCAGCAGGTGGTGCAGCCAATCCAAGCGATGTGTTTTTACCTATTTTATTTGCCACGTTTTTTTCTACCATGACAGGTTTAATTATTGTTTCGCTCATTCAAAAAATAAATCTGTTTAATAAAGTAGTGTTGGCGTATTTGGGCGGTGTTTCTTTGTTTATTGCAGGATTTATTTATTTTTATGCATCGCTTACAGCAATTCAACAGCAGAGTTATTCTAAGGTAATTACAGGGTTTGTTTTGCTAGCCATCATTGTCGGGTTTTTACTTATGGGTTTTAGAAAGAAATTAAACCTTTTTGAAACGTTTGTAGATGGTGCTAAAGAGGGGTTTGAAGTTGCCGTAAAAATCATTCCGTATTTAGTAGCCATGTTAGTTGCTATTGCGGTTTTCAGAGCTTCGGGTGCGATGGATTACGTGTTAGATGGTATTCGTTTTGTGGTAAGTCTATTTACTTCCGAAACTACGTTTGTAGATGCTTTACCAACAGCATTAATGAAACCTCTTAGTGGAAGTGGTGCGCGCGGCATGATGGTAGAAGCAATGAATAATTACGGAGCAGATTCTTTTGCAGCACGCTTATCGGCTACATTTCAAGGAAGCACTGAAACTACATTTTATGTGTTAGCTGTTTACTTTGGTTCGGTGGGTATTAAGAAAATTCGCTATGCCCTCACCGCAGGTTTGTTAGCAGATTTAGCAGGCATCATTGCTTCTATAATTATCGCCTATATGTTTTGGGGGTGATAAAAATCACCTATCCAACTTCTCAAACAAATCTTCCAGTTGTTCTGCGCCAATTTTTTTGGCTTTAATGATTTTGTTTTCATCTAAAATGTACACTTGAGGCGTACTAAAAATGTCGTAGGTGCGTCTAAAGTTTAAGCTTTCAATGGTGGTTTTGTTTAAGTACTTTTCAGGGTGGTTGTGTATTTCTGGGTTGTCCGAAATGTGTATCCAGCCATCTAATTGTTGTTCTCGAATGTATTTTTTCCAGTCTTTATTTTCTAGTTCTGTGTTTACGCCAACAATGGTAAGGTTGTAGGTGTCTTTGTATTTTTTATAAAACTCGTTAAACACAGGAATTTCTTTTTTGCAGTGCCCACAATTCGGGTCGTAGAAAATAACAATTGTCCACTTTGTTTTGGCTGCTTCGTGTAGGTTTATCCATTGGCTTTCGCTGGTATCTTGCAAAATCAAGTTAGGTGCTTTTTCGCCTATCAACAAGTGCTGACCAATGGCTGTTTTTTCGCACAATTCTTTCAATTTATCTTCGGGCATCCAATACGCTTTTGATGGTGTTGTGCTGCAATAATACGTTTGCGCCATAAACACCAACACTTTGTCCATACCCATTATTTTCGACTGTTCGTAACTATTGGTAATGTAGTGCACCACATATTTCCACGTGTCCGATTTTTCGTCTTTTATATTATTGATAATTTTCTTTGCTTCTGCAACAATAGTATCGGGTATTTGAGGCAATACTTGGTTAAAATATTTTTCCAGTTTGTTGTGAAATGCGGGCGAACGCACAAAGCGGTCATCATTAAAGTCTATGCGGTCAAAAAAATGGGTTTTGTAGTAGTGATATCTTTTAGTCGAGTCAATTTCCTCTGGAATTTCCATTTCAAAATTTAAACTCAAAAGCGTGGCAGAAAAATAGTTTGACGGATACTTTTTATCAAACGCTTTCTGAAAAGCAGCAACATCTTCGTCAATCTTTTTCAGTTGATTATAAATGTTGTCTTTTTCGGTTTGAGATAGGGTAGTGTCTTTCAGTTTCTCGCTGAGTGGTTGCGCTTCTTTTCGTTTGTTTACAACATACGTAATAAACTCATAAAACACCTTGTTTTCCGGTGAGTTTTTAATAACCATGTTGCTGGTAAAATCATCGGTAGAGGTTTCGAGTTCTATTTTAGGTTCGTTCACCACAATCTCAAAATACTTTGGTCCCTTAGTTACCACCGCATAAATTCCCGCAGGAATTTTAGTGCCTTTAAACGTTGTTATGCCTTTGTTATCTGCATAGGCGGTATCAAAATAATACAATTTTTTCCCTAAATAATTCGCTAAGTAAAGCGTATCGTTTTCGGTGTTTTTAATTTTTACTTTTATTTCATAGTTGTTTATAACGTTGTTTTGAGAAAACACGTTAATACCAAAAAGTAAAATCATTTTAAGCAAAAAAATATTTCTCATAATTACCTATTTATTACAACTTTTGAGCCAAATAAAAATTTTAAAATAAATTTGGTGTGAAAGTAATAATTTATTACATTTACACCAATAGTCATTCAACTACGGGTTGAATTAAAGACTTAGATGTGCTTTGCATATCGGCCCATGCAGCGTGTTTTTAAACCTAACACTAAAAACATTGGGGGCAAATGAATTAAGTAATGGCGTGCCGCTATACCTCGGTATCGGGCGGATTACAAAGCTTAGTATGAGCCTTCATCCATTTCAATTGAGGTTTAATATAACCCTTTTCTGCGTGGGCTTTTTTTGTTGATTATTTTCTATTGATTATTGTTGAATATATGATTTCAATTTTTTGTTTCATCAATAATCATTATTCAATCATCAATTATTTCACAACGTCTTTCACAATGTACATATACACCGCTAAGTGGTCGCTGTAGCCATTTAAATAATTGCCACCGGCATGTGTGCGTAATGGGTAACCTTTAAAACGTCCATCGGTTTGATGCAACCAAGGTCTGTCAAATATAGATGCCGAATGAAATCTAAATCCAACGGTGTCGTTCATCACACCAGGTGTTACAATAATCATATCGAATACTTGCCAAATATCGTTGTGAGCTAATGTGCCAACACCTTTTTTATGCCATTTTAATCCTTCGTTATGCAATTTTATAACATCAGGAGTTAGTGGTTTTCTTTTTTCAGATTTATGCATCAACCAATTTAAACTTGGGTCAATAGGTGAGTCGTTAAAATCACCCATCACAAATATTTTTGCATTTACGTTTACATTCAAAATAGAATCTACAATACTTCTGCAAAGCTGCGCTGCTTGTACACGCTTTTGTGAAACAGCTGCTCTCGATGGCCAGTGATTCACAATAAAATGAAGTGTGTCACCATCAAAAATTCCTGAAACTAAAAGTTGGTCTCGGGTTCTGCGGGTAGTGTCTTCAGGGTCTAGCAGAAAATGTGATTTTGCAGAAAGCAACTTAAAATAATCACTTTTGTACAGAAAGCCAACATCCACACCACGCTTATCGGGAGAATCGAAGTGGACTATTTCATAGTTTTGGTCTTTTAATAAAGGGGTATTTATCAAATCTTCCAACACCGTACGATTTTCAATTTCGCTTACGCCTAAAAATGTAGGACCATTCATTTTAACAGAACCATCGGGCGTATCTCCAATTTGAGAGATTACCTTGGACATATTCTCCAGCTTATTGTTGTATTTCATGGTTCCCCAAGCAAAGGAACCATTTGGCAGAAACTCCGCATCGTTATTAGTTCCATCAATCGTGTCAAAAAGATTTTCTAGGTTGTAAAATGCTACTACACCTACTTTTTGAGTTTTTTGTCCAACAGCAATGAGCGTTGCTATGGAAAAAAGAATTACTAAAAACATTGATTTCATCGAATTAATTTTATAGTTTTACATTTCTCTACAAATATCTAAACAAGTATTATACCAACTTCAAAAGTAACAGTTCTTTTGATAAATTGTGTAGAATGTTGATAAAACCTAAGGATTTTTTAATACTATGTTAACATAAAGCATATAAGTTTGTAGCGATGAAAAGAGTGCTCATAATTTTAATGGCGGTTGTACTAGGTACAGTGGCTTATTCTCAAGGCAAAGTAACCGGAGTTGTAAAAGACTCCTCAAGCAAGGCGGCAATCCCTTACACAAAGATTTTATTAGTTGAAGCAAACATTGTTAAGTCTACTGATTTTGACGGAAAATTTACCATTGAAGCACCAGCAGGAACTTACCAAATGAAAGTTTCCTTTGGTGTTGGCTATTTAGATAAAGAAATTAAGGTAACCGTTAAAGACGGACAAACTACTAAGTTGGGCGATGTATTTCTAAGAACAGATGTAATAGGTTTGGAAGAAATTGAAGTATTCTCCAATTTTTTAGATGAACAAAGCCAATTACCAACACCTGTAACCAACATTACAGCCGAAGATTTTGATCAAAAATTGGGCGCACAAGAATTTCCAGAAATGATGAAAGCAACACCAGGTGTGTTCGTTTCAACAGTAGGCGGTAGTTTAGGTAGTGCTGAGGTAAGAATTAGAGGTTTCGGTTCAGAAAATACAGCCGTACTTATAAACGGTATGCCTGTAAACGATATGGAAAGCGGTAGAGTATTTTGGAGCAACTGGGGCGGTATGAATGATGTAACCCGCAATCAACAAATTCAAAGAGGCTTGGGCGCATCTAAGTTAGCCATTAGCTCTGTAGGTGGTACTATTAACATCATTACCAAACCCACCGATTATAGAAAGGGCATCAAAGCATCGTATTCTAATAGCAACCGTTCGTATTCCGATATGGGCATGATTAGCATGTCAACAGGGCAAATGAAAAACGGATTTGCCGTTACAGCATTAGGTTCAACGCGTCAAGGTTGGGGTTGGAGAGAAGGAACACGCGCCAACGCGTATTCTTACTTTTTAGCCGTTTCAAAAGAAATCAATCAAAAACATTTACTCATGTTTACAGGCTTTGGCGCTCCGCAAGAAAGTTGGGGTGGTAGAAGCGTTACCGAACGTTCTTATCGTTTGGTGGAAGAAGCAACAGGCAATTCTAATAGAACGTACAACCCTTCTTGGGGTTATCAAGATGGCGAAATTAGAAATGCGTCTATTAACAGATATCACAAACCCGTATTTTTGCTAAATCATAATTGGTACGTAAATGAAAAATCTACGTTAACATCGGCATTATATTATTCATTCGGACGTGGTGGAGGAACAAACATCAACCGCTCTTGGGGCGAAACGTTTGTGCCAGTTCCGTTCAATTTACAAGATGGCGCACCTGATTCCACTTTTCAAGTAAATTGGGATGAGATGATTCGCCAAAATCAAAACAATATGGATACCATTGCCAATGTTAATGGCGAAGGTAAAGAAAGTGAAATCATCGGCAATCGCTCAAAATATATTGTTCACCAATCAAGAAATGACCATCAATGGGCTGGTGCAGTAACAACCTTTAATCATAAACTTTCAGAAAATACCAACATTACTATTGGAGCAGATTATCGTTGGTACAGAGGCTTCCACTATCAAGTGTTAGAAGATTTATTAGGCGGAGATTACTGGATAGACAAAGAACGATTTAATAATTTTCCGAATAACAACTTACTAACGCCTAATTTTGCAGCAGGTGTTGGCGATACTATTGGCTACAACTATAACGGAACGGTTACAACTGCTGGTTTGTTTTCACAAATACAGCACACCATAAAAAATATAGATCTGTTTGCTACACTTTCTGGTTCTAACACGCAATTTTACAGAAATGGCTTATTCTTACACGAAGAATTTATAGAAACCTCTTTAGGCACTTCTGACACCGCCAATTTCTTTAACTACACCGCCAAATTAGGCGCTAATTATAGAATTAATGGTCGTCATAATGTGTTTTTAAATGCAGGAAATTTTACGCGTGCACCGTTTTTTAGTAATTCATTTATAGATGCGCGTGTGTCTAATATTTATAGAGATAATTTAAGAAGCGAAGAAATCCTTTCAATAGAAGGAGGATATGGCTATCGTTCACCTAAAGTTACGGCAAATTTGAATCTTTACAGAACTTCATGGAAAAATCGTTCGTATGTAATTGGCTTTCCATCTGAAGCGTTTGCAGGAGATTTTGTAAATTACGTCATGAACAATGTTAATGCGCTTCACCAAGGTATAGAACTTGACGCAAGATTTAGCTTAATAAACAACCTAAGCTTAACAGCCATGGCTTCCATTGGCGATTGGCGCTGGGATGGCGATGCAGATGCAGTAGTTCTTGCCGACCCAGGACTTGCTGTTAGAGAAAATCCAGTTACAGGATTGCCCACAACCGAATCACCAATGAAAATTTATACCGATGGATTAAAGGTAGGTGGTAGCGCACAAACAGTTGGTGCGTTGGGCTTTCACTACAGAGGTAAACAATATTGGTACGTAGGTGGTTCTGCCAACTATTACGATAACATGTATGCTGATTTCAATCCAGAAACAAAGACCAATGAAGAAGCATACTTTAACCAAGTACAGCGTTTAGAAAGTGGTCATGAAAGTGAATTCATGAGAAACGTTTTACCTTACGGAAACATCACCGCAGACATTTATGCTGGTAAATCGTGGAGAGTGAAAAAATTATTTATCCAGTTAAAGGCGAATGTAAATAAT
>JBKHVV010000051.1:0-14598 GCA_046569885.1 Bacteroidia bacterium | reverse complement strand
ATTTTGCCCATGTTTATACTAATACCATTATAACAGAAACAGAATGGAAAACAATTACTGGGTCATTTATTGCTGATGAGGCTTATTCATACTTGTATATAGGTAATCCTTTTGATGATGCAAATACAGATACTGTATCATATGACTCTTCTAACCCTCCTGGTTCTTATTATTTGATTGATGACGTCTATGTTAGCGAAACTCCACTATCTACCCATGAAAATTCTTTACAAGCAAATGTAACAGTCTATCCTACCATTGTAGAACATCAATTTTTTATTGCGCTAAACGAATTACACAACAAAGAATGTTCTATAAGTATTTACAACGCTTTGGGAATGGAAATACAAACCATAAAAAACCCGAATGAAAGCATTATTACTGTTAATGCCACAAACTACGCTAAAGGAATGTACTTTGTAAAAATAGAAGCCAACAAAAAAGTAATTACTAAAAAAATAATCGTCAAGTAAATCAATGTTTAATCTAAAAATAAAAACACCATGAAAACAACAAAAACAAAAATTACAACCGTAGTTTTTAGTGCAAGTGCACTTTTTTTATCAATTAACTTTTCTTTTGCTCAAAACAATTGGAAGACTACAGGAAATGGTTTTGCATTTCCTAATGCGGTTAATGCCACAAGCTTTTTAGGAACTACCAATTCTGTTCCTTTGCAACTACGCACCACCCTTGACCAACCAATTCTATTTCAAACCACCAACCTCGAGCGTATGCGCATCTCTCCCGATGGGCTTGTTGGTATAAACATTGCCACACCTGAAGCCACACTTGACGTAAACGGAACTATAAAAATAACCGCCCTTGCCTGCGATAATTGCCTTGTAACTACCGATGAAAAAGGAAATCTCTCTACACAAGAAAATACCATTGCCTTATTAGAACAACGTATTAAGCAACTAGAAGAACAACTTACCAAATTACAAGAACAACTATTGACCATGAAATAAAAATTTTGTAACTTTACTGAAAACTAAAACTATAAGCCACATGAACTTAGCGAAGCGTTATCACGAATACAATAATATTCTGAAAATAAAAATGAGTAAACACATACTCTTTTCATTTTTTATTCTTCATTGCTCATTATCCATTGTTGTTGCCCAAAACCTTGTGCCTAACCCAAGTTTTGAGGACACGGTGAGTTGCCCTACTGACGCGGGAGATATTTTCAAATCGGTTGGTTGGTATAGTCCTTCTTCTGCATCGCCTGATTATTTCAACGAGTGTGATCCTAATGAAACATGGCTTTCCACTCCGCAAAATTGGGACGGTTTTCAATATCCAAGAACAGGTAAAGCATATGCTGGAATTTTAGTTTTTTATAACTATCCCACAGTTTATCGTGAATATGTAAGAGCGCAACTTACTCAACCCCTTGTTTATAATTTTCGCTATTGTATTGATTTCTATGTGAGTCTTTCAGACAATTCAAAGTGGGCAATTAGTAATGTTGGGGCATATTTTTCACCCGATAATTATATAGATCCTGTAAATTCTTGGTTAGACCTTCAACCACAAATAGAAAATCCTAATTCTAGTTATCTAAATGATAAAGACAATTGGATGAAAGTGTCTGGCTGTTTTATTGCATCAGGAGGTGAGGAGTATATTACTATTGGCAATTTTATGAATGATGAAAATACGGATACACTAATAACCGCTTCTTGGGCAAACCCGTTTGGTGATGAAGACCACAGCTATTATTATATAGATGACGTAAGCATTATTGAAGACAATACTAATCGCGTTGAAAATGGGCTTCAGATTTTTTTGAGAATTTACCCAAATCCTTGCACCAGCTATTTTGTAATTGAACAACCCCAAAATGATAATAAAATAATGGCGTTAGAATTACTTAACATTTTTGGGCAACAAATAGATAGATATGAAAACATCAATCAAAAACAAACAATTGATGTCCGTTTTCTTGAAAATGGAATATATATCGTTAGAGCGAAATTAAACAATAATCAAGTTATAAATCAAAAATTAATCATTAATCACTAAAAATCAAAAATCATGAAAACAAACAATCTAAAATCAATTGTTTTTATAGCAATTATAGTGTTGACTATAAACTACAGTAAAAGTTATGCCCAATCTACAAGTGCTGGGGTTGGAATAGGAAATGTATGGACACCATTTAAATTCCTTGGGTGGGGTAACACTTCAGGAGATTTATTTTTCCGTACCAACAACATCAACCGCATGGTGTTGCAAAACAATACGGGCTTTGTGGGAGTAAATACTACGGCTCCAGATGCACAATTGCATATTGTATCAACACAAGGTAACTCCAATGGCTCTAACACCTGCCAATGGCTGTCTACTACTCAAAGCGGTGGCTTTTTTAACTTAGGTTCTTACATAGAGGCACGCAATGCAGACCAAAACATGGGCACCTACACCGAAGCAAAAGATGGAAGTTTTTCTAACATTGGACATTATACAGAAGTATTTGCTCCTATGGGTGCATTTAGCGGAATAGGCATCTACTGCGATGTTGCGGGTACAGGAAACCAAAAGTTTGGAGGATATTTTGAAACCAGACAAGGTCAGCCCGATTTTGAGGGCAGCGTAAATACAGCCGTATATGGCGAAGCATCAGGAGCTTTTACTAACTATGCCATTTATGGGCAGGTTTCGGGCTCTGCACCTAACCATTATGCTGGCTATTTTGTGGGCGATGTAGTAAGAACAGGCACCGATAATTTTACTAGTGATGCTATGTTTAAAGATAACATCAACAACCTGAACAATTCACTTAGCTTAATCAATCAACTTGAACCAAAAACATTTAACTTTAAAACAGCCGACTATCCTTACATGACATTTCCTTCAGGAATACGCTATGGGCTAATTGCACAAGATGTAGAATCCATATTACCAGAATTGGTAAACAACACGGTTCATCCTGGCGAATACGACAAAGAAGGCAACGAACTTCGTCCGTCCCTAAGCTACAAAACGCTCAACTATGAGGCATTTATTCCTATCTTAATTGGTGCTGTACAAGAACAACAAGCCATCATAGAAGGGCTCAATGCCCGCATAGAGCAATTAGAAAGCGAAACAGGAGGCATAACCCCACAAGGCGGTAACGATGTAAACAGTGCTTTGGTAAACGCAGCCATTTTGTACCAAAACACACCCAACCCGTTTACCAACGAAACTACCATTAGCTACTACGTACCCGAAAATGCGCAAAACGCCCAAATAGTACTTTACGATAACTACGGAAAGGCACTAAAAACCATCAACATCGCTGCCAAAGGAAATGGCAATACTACCATAAATCTTGCTGAATTAAGTAACGGCATTTACTCTTACTCACTCGTTATTGATGGCAAAGTAAGCGATGCTAAAAAGATGATGAAGCAGTAATAGCCTCCTAAACTTATACTTTTCTGTGAAGAAGCTCTTTTTTGGAGCTTTTTCTTTTTTATGGTTATGTTGTGTGTTTAAAAACATTTTCATTCCGACTATTCATAGTTCGTATTTTGCTTAAAGCGTTCTACTAACACCTATTTTACTATTTTTGTTGGTTGATAATTTTTTAGTGAAGCCATTATTCCTCATATCTTTTCTGCTATTTTCTTTAATTAATCGTGCTCAAAAAACGATTGACGTGTTACGCATTTCGTCACCAATAACTATTGATGGTGAACTAAACGAAGAAGTCTGGAAAGATGCGCAAATTGTTGAAGGGTTTACTCAAATTGCTCCTGTTGCAGGTGCGCCATCTTCTGAAAAAACAAGCATTAAAGTAATGTACGATGATGAAGCATTTTATGTGGGCGCTATTTGCTATGCCAATAAAGACAATGTTTCTACCATTTTATGCCAACGAGACGACTATAACGCCAACACCGATTATATTTCGGTAATGCTTGATACCTACAACGATCAACTCAATGGTTTTGTGTTTTCAGTGTCAAGTATGGGCGTGCAATACGATGCTAAAATTTATTCGGGAGATTATAGTTCGAAGTTAGATATGGTTTGGTATAGCGAAGTTTCTATTACCGATTTTGGTTGGGTTGCCGAAATGAAAATTCCTTATTCTGCCATTCGTTTTGCAAAAAAAGACGAACAGTTGTGGGGTATAAATTTTACACGAAACATTAGCAAAGCTCGTGAAGAATCTTCTTGGAATGTAGTACGTCCCGATTTAGAAAACATTGTAGCACAAGCAGGAAAAGCATTGGGAATAAAAAACATTACACCTCCTGTACGCTTATTCTTTTTACCTTATGTTTCGTCCTATGCGCGCAACTTTAGCAACAGTTGGGATTATTCTTTTAATGGTGGTATGGATATAAAATATGGCATAAATGAAGCGTTTACATTAGACATGACGCTTGTGCCCGATTTTGGACAAGTGGTAAGCGATAATTTTGTGCTAAATCTTTCTCCCTTTGAGGTGCGTTTTGATGAAAATCGTCCGTTTTTTACCGAAGGCGTTGAGCTATTTGAAAAAGCCGATTTGTTTTACAGTCGCAGAGTTGGTGGTACTCCTGTAAATTTAGATAATGTCTATTCATCGTTAAATTCAGACGAACAAATTACAAGCAATCCAAACACAACGATGTTGTTTAATGCTTCTAAATTTTCGGGTAGAAATACTTCTGGTTTAGGAATTGGCATATTTAATGCGGTTAGCGCTCCACAATTTGCTACCATTGAAAATAGTTTAAATGACGAAACCCGACAAATAGAAACGTCTCCGTTGAGCAATTATAACGTCTTTGTACTCGACCAAAACTTAAAAAATAATAGCTCTGTTACGCTTACCAATACCAATGTAATGCGTTCGGGAACGACTTACGATGCTAATGTAACAGGCGTAAACACTACACTCAACACGAAAGATAATGCCTATGCTGTTGCGTCAAATTTTTCGGCTTCGCAAAAATTTTATGAAGACTCTTTAGCGCTTGGACACAACTTTGGTGTTTGGTCGGGCAAGCAAACGGGTAACTTTACATTTGGCGCTGCTTACAGTCAATTAAGCGACTTGTACGACCCCAACGACATGGGTTTTTTGTCTAATAATAATGTTCAAAATTTTTATTCCGAAGCGGCTTATACCATTTACAAACCTTTTTGGAAATTGAATCGTTTTTGGACAAATGGGACTTTTAATCACAGCCGCTTGTATGCACCCAATAATTTTATGAGTAATACTTACGATTTGGGCGTTGGTGGATTTACCAAAAATTTTCACGCAGGTGGATTTGGTGTAGAAGGAAGCATTGGTAGAATTTACGATTATTTTGAACCACGCAGAGATGGATATGTTTGGAAAGGTCCTTCGTACGTTGCACCTAATATTTGGATTTCGACCAACTATCAAAAAGTATTTGCCTTAGATGTGAGAACGACTTACGGCATGACGCCTATTGATTGGAGAGAATTTTCCATTAGCATTTCACCAAGACTTCGTGCATCAGACAAAATTTTCATCATTTACGAATTATTTAAAGATTGGAAATTTAACCAACAAGGATATGCTATTCCGTTTTACGGGACACCCGAAACCGATGATTTGATTTTCGGAAAACGCAATGTAAACACCACAATAAACACCTTAGACTTCAACTACACCATGACTAATAAAATGGGCATTACGTTTCGTTTGCGTCATTATTGGTCTAAACTCGACTACCAAGCATTTTTTGAATTGGAACAAGATGGTGATTTTGCCGAAACAAATATTACAGGGCTCAATCCTGATGGCTCTTCTATTTATAACAACAATTTTAATGCGTTTACGATTGATATGGTATATCGTTGGGTGTTTTCACCGGCAAGCGAATTAAATATTGCGTGGAAAAACAACATTTTTTCAAGCGGAAATGATGTCAATTTAGATTATTTCAACAACCTCAACGGAACGTTGCAAACACCACAGTTAAATAGTTTTTCTATACGCTTGGTCTATTTTTTAGATTATCATGTGATAAAAAACAAACTAAGCAAAAATCATTAATTTATTTTAAAACTACACTCAAAAAAGCATCAAAATCTTCTAGCTTACAGATGTAATCATCTGCGCCTATTTCTTTACATATTTCTTCACAAATATTCTTAGGATAAACACTGTTAACAATCAATTTTATGTGAGAATATTCCGTCTTGATTTTTCGCGCTATAGATAATTCATCACTTCTTCTCATGCTTACGTTTATAAGTATTGTGTTGATTTTTTTATCCAAATATTTTAATATTTCTAACGCTTGTTTACCGCTAGAACACACAGACAGTATTTTTATATCATGACGTTTTAATAGTAGTGCTTTAAGCCCATGCACATAAAACTCGTTGTCGTCAATTAACAGTATCTTTTTCATTTTACAAGGCTTTTTACATTATGACAAAATTAATTTAATTTGTCATTATATTTTTACTTTTTTGTTACTTTTTATTTACAATTATGTCGCTTACTTTGCTTGATGCAACATCGAGGAGAAATTATTGAGAAAGCGGTTAGAGAAAGTGGCGTATCTATAAGTATTGTAGCAAAAAGACTAAATAAAAGTAGGCAATACATTTATAATATTTTTTCTGCCCCTGACGTAAATCCTGATGTAATTTTAAAAATTGGAAAAATATTCGGATACAATTTTACTTCCGAAATTGATATCTTTCAAATAGTAGAAGAACCGGAAATTAAGTACACAAAACTTAACAAGGAAGTTCTTTACTGGAAA
The DNA here is from genome assembly GCA_046569885.1 of Bacteroidia bacterium. Classification (GTDB taxonomy): domain Bacteria; phylum Bacteroidota; class Bacteroidia; order Flavobacteriales_D; family Parvicellaceae; genus JBKHVV01. The sequence goes on along the minus strand of JBKHVV010000051.1, from coordinate 7,861 downwards.
AACAAGTATATTGATTTGCTTGAAAAGTACAATAAATTGTTAGAAAAATCTAAAAAATAATTTCGGTTTGCCTAAATTTTATTTTAGGTTGATTGAAAAAAATATTTTAGGATGCTCTAAAACAACCCATTGATTTTGCCATCAATTATGATGATAAAGAATCCAGCTGTTTAATCCATTTTGACTTGGTTGCTTCATCAAGAAAACTTACTTCAAAGGCATTTTTGGTTAGTTGAATGATGTCTTGTTTGCTTAAATTTAAGGCACTTACCACAGATAAATAATTTTCATTCATATAGCCGCCAAAATATGCCGGGTCATCCGAGTTAATGGTAACTTTCAGGTTTTTATCCAACATGTTTTTTATTGGGTGTTGTTGCATGTTTTCTACCACACATAGTTTTAAATTTGATAGCGGACAAACCGTCAAGCCCATTTTTCTTTTAGCCAATTCTTCCACTAAAACTTCATCTTCCATCGAACGATTTCCATGGTCAATTCTATCAATGTTTAATTCATTTAGTGCTTCCCAAACATAGTCTGAAGGTCCTTCTTCGCCAGCGTGAGCCATTAATAAAAAACCTTCTTGTTTAGATTTTTCAAACACACGTTTAAATTTGGATGGCGGATTACCTACTTCGGAAGAATCTAAACCCACGCCATCAATCCAGTGTTTGTAGGGTAGCGCTTTTTCAAGCGTTTCAAATGCTGATTCTTCGCTTAAGTGGCGCAGATAACTCATTATTAATTTAGAACTAATGCCAAATTGTTCTTCGCCATTTTTCAAAGCGTTGTAAATTCCGTTGATTACCGTGTCAAATGAAATTCCTCTTTCTGTATGGGTTTGTGGGTCGAAGAAAATTTCAACATGCACCACGTTTTGTTCCTTACATTTTTTTAAATAAGCATTTGTTAAATCATAAAAATCTTGCTCTTGAATTAAAACATTTGCTCCTGCGTAATAAATATCTAAAAACTCTTGGAGATTGTTAAATTGATAGGCTTTTTTAATTTCTTCTACCGATGAATAGGGTAATTGTAATTTATTTCTTTGAGCAATTTGCATCATCAATTCGGGCTCAAAAGTTCCTTCAATATGAAGATGTAACTCTGCTTTTGGCAGTTGTTGAATAAAATCTTCCATAAATATATTATTGTATTTAAAAAACGGGGTTATTTTTAAAACAACCCATTGATTTCGCCATCAATCATGTTGATGACTTTGCCCAAGTCTTCTTTGTTTTCGGCAAAGTTAATGTCGTCTGTATCGATAATTAATAGCTTGCCCTTGTCGTAAGTAGAAATCCACGCTTCGTAGCGTTCGTTTAGGCGTTTTAGATAATCTAAGCGGATGGACTCTTCGTATTCTCTTCCGCGTTTTTGAATTTGATTGACCAATGTAGGCACACTTGCTCTTAAATAAATCAATAAATCGGGTGCTTTGATAAATGATTCCATCAACGTGAATAGTGAAAAATAATTTTCAAAATCGCGCGTAGTCATCAATCCCATCGAATGAAGATTGGGTGCAAAAATATGCGCATCTTCATAAATGGTACGGTCTTGAATGACGTTTTTACCACTTTGCTTAATGTCTAAAATTTGATTGAAGCGACTATTCAAATAATAAATTTGAAGGTTGAACGACCAACGTTGCATCTCATCATAAAAATCATTGAGATAAGGATTGTGTTCTACGTCTTCGTATTGAGCCTTCCATTTGTAGTGCTTGGCTAAGCGTTCTGTAAGTGTGGTTTTTCCTGAACCTATATTTCCTGCGATGGCAACGTGCATAGTGAGTAATTTATTTCGTGAGCCAAATTACAAATTATTTGTTTTTGCCACTCTTGGGTGAGTAAATAGTTATGCTTTTTGTTGATAAAAAATAAATTTTGTTGTCTACAAATTTCGTTTGAATGTGATTTTCCGGAAGTGAAATCGTTTCAATTTTGAACTGTTCCATCAACGATGTATAGTAGATTCCTTCTGCGTTTTGAAACACAAAACCATCGTTTAAAGACATCACTTCGTTAAAGTTATTCAGATGAAATTTTTTAATAAAGGTTCCAAAAACATCAAATATTAAAATGCCATTTTTTTTGTCGGCTAAATAAATGTGGTCGTTGTAAATCCATAATTGTGTTGGTTTAAAATCTACAAGTGATGTAAGCAATTGCAAATTGCCTGTTTTGGTCGTTACATTAACATTTTTATCCAAATTTATCAGTTCAAATTTTGCGGCATCGTACAACCAATAACCGCCATTGTTAAAGGCATGGCGCAACAACTGCGGACGCATAATTCCTTTCTGAAACAACATGGCAGAAACGGTGTTTTCTGTGAGCGTAAAATCTAGCTCTAAAAATCTTCCAGATTCTTTAAAAAGTATTAATGGTTTCTGCGGAATAGACACGTCTAATTGAGAAATCGTACCATGATTTTTTGCTGAGTAAACGGCAATGGTATCGCCTTTTGGAGAAAGCTTGTACACATTATAATCGAACACTAAATAGATGTTGCCAAGGTTATCAATCTCAAAACTTTTAGCGGTAACATTCAACTCATTTTCTTTCACAAATTCTTGCGAAAATGACGTGGAAAAAATCGCTAAAAAAATACTAAGCGTTGCTATGTTTTTTAATGTCTTCAATGATGTCTCTGTTGTTTGAAAGTCTCGGTACTTTGTTTTGTCCGCCTAATTTATTTTTCGATTTTAACCAAGCATAAAACGTGCCACTCGGTAAGCTGATTATTTTTGGAAATCGAATGGTAAAATCATTGGTGCGTTTTGATTCATAGTCTGAATTTAATGATTTTAATGTTTCGTCAAAGGTTTTGGTAAATAAATCAACATCGTTGGGCGCTTGTTCAAACTCTACTAACCACTCATGTCCGCCTGTGTTTTCGTTGGTCATAAAAATGGGTGCACCTGTGTATTCGTTGAGTTTTGCGCTGGTTGTTTCGCAGGCAACAGCAAACGCTTTATCGCTGTTTTCTACTATTAATTCTTCACCAAAAGCATTAATAAAATGTTTGGTTCTGCCAGTTACTTTTATTCTGAAAGGATATAAATTGGTAAACTGAATCGTATCTCCAAGAACATATCGCCAAAGCCCACCATTGGTAGAAATCACCAGCGCATAATTTTTATTCAGCTGCACTTCTTCCAGTCCGATTGTTTTAGGGTTTTCATCGTAAAAATGTTCCATTGGTATAAACTCGTAGTAAATGCCGTAATCGAGCATCAGCAACATATCATCGGCTTCGCTTTTATCTTGAATACCAAAAAATCCTTCAGAAGCATTGTAGGTTTCTACATAGTTCATTTTTGGATTTCCAATAATGTCTTCAAATTGCCTTTTGTATGGTGTAAAACTTACGCCTCCATGCATGAACATTTCTAATCGCGGCCACACTTCGGCAATGGTGTTTTTGCCTGTAATTTGTAAAATGCGTTTAAGCAAAACTAGCGTCCATGAAGGTACTCCTGCAATAATGCATACTTCTTCTGCGGCTGTGGCATGCGCCATTTTTTCTAGTTTTTCTTCCCAACCAGTCATTAGCGCAATGTCTTTACTTGGCGTACGTCTTATCTCACACCAAAAAGGCAAATTTTTCATAATGATGGCGGATAAATCGCCAAAATAAGAATCATTAGTGAGGTAGTTTATTTGCGCACTTCCGCCCACAATTAAGTGTTTTCCGTAGTACAATTTTGTGTCGGGATTGTTGGTGTAATACATCCCCAACAAATCTTTACCGCCTTTGTAGTGGCAGTCTTCTAAAGATTCTTTGGTAACGGGAATAAATTTGCTTTTATCTTGCGTTGTGCCCGATGATTTGGCAAACCATTTGGTGGTGGTGGGCCACAACACTTTTTCTTCACCGGCAATGGTGCGTTCAATAAAGGGTTTTAACGATTCGTAATCTTGAAGTGGAACTATTTCGCGAAATTCTTGTTGATTGGAAATTAAGTCGAAGCGATGGGTTTTACCAAATTCGGTTTGTTTTCCGTTGTCTAAATTTTTTAAAAAAACATCTCTCTGTGTTTCTAACGGATACTGCTTAAGAAGCTCAATTTGGTGAACTCTTTTTTTGATAATCCACGAAAATACAGAGTTGATTGGCATAGATTACCAATTTATATGTGATAAAACTTGTTGCTAGTTTTCTACAAAAAGAAAACGATGCCGAAAATTACCGCCAAAGCAATGATTACGTAAATGAACCCTACTGCGTTGGTGCTTTCGTCAAAAAAAGTGTTGTTGCTCATAGTTGCTATGATTACTTGTTGGGCAAATATAGAAATTTAATTAAACAATTATCTAATGTAACAATGAAAACAATCTTACTTCGTAAAAGTGTTCTCTCCCTTTTTGGGGAGAGTTAGAGAGGGGCTTTTACTTTATCTCCACATCAAACAGCATACGCGCTTGAATTCTATCGTTGCTTACCACTTTGTTAAGTTGGTTGGCTTTTTCGATAAATAGTTTTGATAATGTGCTTCGTGTTTCTGTTTCGCCCTCTAAGTCTTCCAGTGCCATTAAAATTTCTTCTAAGGTATCGTCATCTTTTGTCGGATAGGCAATTATTTTAATGTCGTCTTCTTTTACTTCAACCATATTCGCGGCATATTTCACAGCATCTTCCAAAGAGCCTAATTCATCTACCAAACCAAGTTTTAGAGCATCCGTTCCGCACCACACACGTCCTTGACCAATGCTATCAACATAAGCTGTCGTTTTCTTTCTTCCTTCAGCAACTTTGGTTATAAAAGATTCGTAAATTCTATCGACTTCTTTCTGAATAAAATTAATTTCATCTTTTGTAAGTGGTTTAAATGGCGTAATCATTGAATGATGATTGGTTTTAGCTACATCAAACGTAATCCCCAAATGTTCGTTAAACATACCTTGCATATTCGGAATCATCCCGAAAACACCGATTGAACCCGTAAGTGTATTGGGTTGTGCAAAAATTCTATCGGCATTGCACGAAATATAATAGCCGCCTGATGCCGCCAAATCGCCCATTGAAACCACAACGGGTTTTACTTTTTTGGTAATTTCTATTTCTCTCCAAATAACGTCAGATGCCAAAGCACTTCCTCCTGGTGAGTTTACACGCAATACAATTACTTTTACTTTTTCGTTTTCGCGCGCTTCGCGAATGGCTTTGGCGGTAGTTTCTGAACCAATGGTAGCGTCATTTCCTTCTCCGCTAATAATTTCTCCCGTGGCATACACCACCGCAATGTTTCCGTCAGAGTAGCTCACTTTAGTGCTATGTCTATTCGCCTTGCTATATTTTTTTAACGTAATAAAATTGATTTTTTCTTTCTCTTTAAGTTCTAATTTTTCTTTGAGTTTTGCCTCTAATTCATCTTGGTAAAGTACGCCATCAACCAATTTATATTCAACAGCACCTTTTGGAGTTACAGCCCACAAACTATCGGCTATTTGATTTAATTTTTCTACAGAAATATTTCTGCTTTTGCTAATATCAGACAACATATCGCTCCACATTCCGCCAATAAATCGTTCGATTTGTTCGCGATTTTCAGGACTCATTTTATCAGCGATGAATGGCTCAACAGCGCTTTTAAATTTGTTGTTGCTACCGCGAACAACCTGCATGTCTATTTTAAGCTTTTCTAAGGCATGTTTAAAGAAAATTGGCTCGGTACTCAGTCCCAAAAATTCGATATTGGCTTCGGGATACAAATATACCTCATCGGCAACCGATGATACATAATATGCAGCTTGGTTCATAGATTCGCTATACGCAATAATAAATTTGCCCGATTCTTTAAAATTATCTAAAATTTGACGCGCTTCTTTCATTACTGCTTGATTGAAGGGAACGTAACTTACGTTAAGCAAAATGCCTTTTATTTTTTTGTCGTCCTTGGCTTTTTCTATAAGTACTCTAAACTTGTCTAAACCCACCACTTGATCTATGTTAAATGTGTTAGGATTAAAATCTGTGTAAGACCTGTCGCCCATTTCAAAATCGAAGTCTATTTCTAATACAGAATCTTTTGAAATTTTAATTGGTTTATCAGCACTACTGGCAAAAGCAGCAATAATTCCAACGGTAAGCAACACAAAAAATCCAACGCTTATTATGATAGCAAGTAACGAGGCGGAGAAATATTTAAAAAAATCTTTCATGATATTTTGGTTTTAATGTTTGTCGTTTGTAATATTTGTGCCTCAAAACTACAACCAGCTAGTATATATATAGTGTAAAATGGTACAAGTGGTAATTATGGTTTATTAATGGCTAAAAATTTCACCTATTATTTGCTGTTGGGCGGCAACGAAAACAACACCTTACAACTTTTTGATAAGGCGATTTTGTTTTTGTCAAAAGAAGGAAATGTTGTAAAAAAATCCAGCATACATCAATCCGAAGCGTGGGGTTTTAAATCAGAAAAATTATTTTACAACCAAGCGTTAGAATACAAAACCGACCTTCCGCCAGAAAATCTTTTAAAAAAAATCCACGAAATAGAAATTTCTTTAGGACGAATAAGAGATAATTCTGGCTACAAAGACCGTGGCATTGACATTGACATTCTTCTTCTCAGCAACGAATCATTTTCTTCCGAAAACCTTCAAATTCCACATCCGCTATTACATCAAAGGGCTTTTGCATTAAAGCCGCTAATCGAAATTTGTCCTAATTATGTTCACCCTATTTTACAGAAAACAATAGCCGAATTGTTATTAGCGCATAACTGTTAGGGTGTTATAATTGTCGAAAATTGAGATTTTTATTTTGAATATTAAAAAAATAGTAAGTAATATTGCACCCGAAATAAGAAATTTAAAATAAATCCATAAAAAAGATGAAACAATTTAAAGGTTTAGCCATTCTAACAGTTGCAGGCAGCGTATTTATGTCTTCTTGCGACCTTGTTAAGGATATCGACTACAAATTAGAAAAAAATCCACTTGAAATGCACGGAGATTCTGTTGAACTAGTAATCAACGGTACGTTCCAAGAAAAAGGCATTCACAAAAAAGCAGTAGTAGAAGTTACTCCCGTTCTTATTGGTAAAGACGGAAAAGAGTACGCATTCAAAATGGAAAAATTCCAAGGCTACAAAGCAGCCGACAACGGAATTGTGATTCCTAAAGAAGGTGGAAGCTTTAAATATACAAGCATTATTGCTTACAATCCTGCTTTAGAGCAAGCCGACCTTAAAGTTAAGGTGTTGCCTAAAAAAGGTACCAAAACAAAAGAACTTATCGTAACCGATAAAATTGCTGATGCTACTATTATCACTCCTTACTTAGTAATGAGCGATGATAAAGTAATTATGGCAAAAGATCAATTTGTAAGAGTTACTTCTCACGAGCAAGTGGCTGTTATCAACTACGAAAAAAACAAATCTAACGTAAGAGCAGGCGAATTAAAAGATGCTGACGTGAAAGATTTCGAAACGTTTGTTGCTAACGCAGTAAAACCAGACAGCAGAATCACTATGAAAGGTGTAACAATTTCTTCTTACGCTTCTCCTGAAGGTGAAATGGAATTGAACACAAACCTTGCTAACGAACGTGCAGAAAGCGGTAAAGGTGCCATTACAGGTACATTTAAAAAGAACAAAGTAGAAGCTGCTAACGCAGAAGGTTTCTACACACTTGCACCTAAGGGTGAAGACTGGGATGGTTTCAAAACAGAAGTTGAAAAAACCACTCACGCTGATAAAGATTTAATTTTACGCGTTCTTCAAATGACTTCTGATCTTAACGCTCGCGAAAAAGAAATCAGAAATATGGCAAAAACGTACGAATTCTTAGAAAAAGACGTATTGCCACAATTAAGACGTTCTAACATTTCTTTAGCTTAC
>JBKHVV010000050.1:0-14674 GCA_046569885.1 Bacteroidia bacterium | reverse complement strand
AATCTCCATTACCAGTAAAGTCTCCAGTTGCCTCAACGTTACCTTCCAATTCAATGTTTCCTGTATAGGAGTTTTCTATAACTTCTTTGTTGTCATACTTTGCATACTCTTTTTTACAAGAAGTCATTGTTGTCAACCCTGAAATGAGGATTGCAAACGCTAAAATTTTAATTGTTTTCTTTTTCATTTTATCTTTATTTTAAGTTTCCTACTCGTATAGCTTTTCGGTATCGCCCCGTTTTTATAGTGGTCGCTGGTCTCCACTTTCTACTTTCAAAAGTAATTCTTTTTTATCATAATAGGATTGTCAGCCCTTCGTTGACCGTTGTCTTTGTTTAACTTGCCCATAACGGTTTGCAGCTACCCGAAGGGCGGGACTTTTACCACAAAACTTGATTTGAAAAACTAATGCTTGATTAACCACAAAACTGTCTTTGGAACACGAAACCCCGCCTTTTGGGTAGGTGCTGTTAGTGGCTGCCCTTCTGTCTATCGTCATTGTTTAGCTATATTTTTTCTTTTGTTCAACACTTTTTTGCTCGTCAGTTGTCGTGTACTTTCCGTTTTTGTCTGGCGTGTGAATTTTGTATGGTTCTCTGTCTTTGTTCTGTTCAGAACGTGTCTCGTAAAACAAAGTCAAGTCACCTCGCAAAAACGTGTCCGCGTACTTTAATAGTTCTTTGTTAGCGTGTGAAACACTGAACTTCACTTTGTCGCCATACGGAAACTCATATTCTTTTGCTTTGGTTGTCGGGTCTATTTTGTTTTTGAGTCGCCATAATGCAATAGAATTCCAGTCCCATTCTAAAAAGTCCTCGCTATCACCCTCGCCAATAACAATGTTGTAGCAATATGGATAGTCTGTCGGATAAGTCGAACCGCTAACTTTTATGTATTGATTGTCCTTGCGAAATATAATCGTGGTAAAATGTGTCTCGATTTCAGTCCTGTGTCTTGTAAAACCAAATTGCTCAACTGTCGGGCTAATAATTTCTAAAACAATGTCGGCAAACAACGTCTGTTCGGGTGAAGGCTTTTTTGTCTTTACCGTTTCAGTCTTTGTTTTTTTATTTCGTTTAAAAAAGTCTAAAATTCCCATTGTCGTCTGTTTGCTGTGTCGTTTTTAGGGTTGCCACTAACGTTTTGCGGGTTTAAGAAGTTGGCGATTTCGGAGTACAAAACTGTCTGCCACCACAAATGTTTGATTGGAAAACTGAACTTGATTTAACAACTGAACCGCCAATTTCTTAAACCCGCTGTTAGCACCTGGCGTTCTGTCTACTGTTGATAATTGTTCTCTGAATGTCAAAATATGTCTTTGTCTTTGCCGTCAATTTTATGATTTACTTTCTGTCCCATACTTGAAGTTACATAACCTGCAACTGTTTCTCCTTTTCTTTGTCCGTTTGATAAGTAGTCAAGATATATTGAGCAGTCGCCTGTGATTTCTACCCAAACAGTTTTACTTTCTCCGTTTTCTAATTTGTCAATGTGTCCACCGCCACACCCAACAATATTAATGTCTGTTAGTTGAGTTCCTGTGTCGTTTGTAAAAGTAATTCTCATTGTCCCGAGTAGAATTATTGCAACCCAACAATAAGCAAGCATTATTGGGATATTAATCAACATAAGTCCTGAAGTCGTCAAAAGTCTTTTCCTATTTTCTTTGTCTCTGTTTGCCCTTACTAAAATTGCAAATAAAATTCCTAAGTTTATTAGTCCTGTCAATACGATAAAACCATAGCCAAGGAAAAGTAGGTCAGACGAAGAAGTCAGAAAGTAAAGTCCGAAAATACCTGTCCCAAGCAAGAATGAAATTAGTGCTGTTTGTCGTCCGAGTTTTATGTGTCTTTCTGTCGTCATACGCTTGGTGCTAACTTGCTTATATAGCTACTTTTTGTATCCATATACACCCAATTTTGGGTGGCTTGGCGCAACTATAGCATTCGTTTAGTTTCCCAAATATAAAAAAGATTTCTCGTTGTTTATGTCATCCTGAATTTATTTCAGGATCTATTACTACATAGTTGAGATGCTGAAACGAGTTCAGCATGACGAAGATTAACACACCAGTTGTTCAATTATTGACGTTGTTTGTTAGCATTAGTAATTGAAAAGAAAACCCCAAAGTCTTTATTTTTTTGCTCTTTTTTCTAATCTCTTAATGAATTCATTACCTTATCTCTCAAACTCTTAATCCGCTCATCACTTTTTACAATAAAAATTATTAGCTTTGTCGTTCCATTTTTAACAGAAAAACGATGTCGAAAATTGCAGAACTATTAGGTAAAGATGCCGAAGCATTACTGAAACACAACTGTAAATCCATTACGAAAGACCAAATTCACTTACCGCGTAAAGAATTCGTAAGCGATATGTTTGGTCCGTCTAACCGCAATCCACAAGTATTAAGAAGTTTGGAAGCGCTATACAACCATGGTCGTTTGGCAGGTACGGGTTATGTGTCTATCCTTCCTGTTGACCAAGGTATAGAGCATAGTGCTGGCGCCTCGTTTGCGCCTGCCCCTATGTATTTCGACCCAGAAAACATTGTAAAACTAGCCATTGAAGGCGGTTGTAACGGTGTTGCCTCTACCTATGGTGTGTTGGCATCGTGTGCTAGAAAGTATGCGCACAAAATTCCGTTTATTGTAAAAATCAATCACAACGAATTTTTATCCTATCCTAACAAATACGACCAAAACATGTTTGGATCGGTAGATGAAGCTTGGAACATGGGTGCTGTAGCCGTAGGCGCTACCATCTATTTTGGTTCGCAAGAATCGTCTCGTCAAATTTTAGAGGTAGCACAAGCATTTGAACGTGCTCACGAATTGGGCATGGCTACCATTTTGTGGTGCTACACGCGCAACAATGCCTTCAAAAAAGATGGTGTAGATTATCACGCATCTGCTGATTTAACAGGTCAAGCCAACCACTTAGGCGTAACCATTCAGGCAGATATTATCAAACAAAAATTACCTGAAAATAATGGTGGCTACAATGCCACAGGACATGGTAAAACGCATCCTAAAGTATATTCAGAACTCACTACCGATAACCCGATAGACCTTTGTAGATACCAAGTGGCTAACTGTTACATGGGGCGCGTAGGGCTTATCAATTCTGGTGGTGCTTCTACAGGAAGCAAAACATCAGACCTTTCGGATGCAGTAAAAACTGCCGTAATTAACAAACGTGCTGGTGGTCATGGATTGATTAGCGGACGAAAAGCTTTCCAAAAACCTATGAAAGAAGGTGTAGCCCTACTAAATGCAATTCAAGATGTATATTTGGACGAAAGCATTAGCATTGCTTAATTAAAAATTTTAGAAGGATAGGATGTTAGATGTTAGAATCAAGATAAAAGACTTTAAACCTGATAGACCTTTGACGTTCGGACTTTTAAAATTTCAACCTTAAACCTTAAACATTCAACCTTCAACAAACATGGCTTGGTTTAAACGTAAAGAAAAAGGGATTATCACTCCCACAGCAGAGAAAAAAGAAGCTCCAGATGGCTTGTGGTACAAAACACCTGGTGGTCAAATTATAGAGCGTGAAGAACTAAAACGCAATAAATATGTAAGTCCTGTGGATAACTTCCACGTGCGCATTGGTCCTGATGAATATTTCGAAATCATCTTTGATGATGGTATGTACAAAGAGTTTAATACAAAAATATACTCTGCCGACCCACTAAAATTTGTAGATACAAAGAAATATGAAGACCGCATCAAGCAAACAATGGAGAAAACTGGTTTGAAAGATGCCATAAAAACGGCTCACGGCAAGGTTGGTGGTATGAACTTGGTAGTGGCTTGCATGGATTTCAGCTTTATTGGTGGCTCTATGGGCTCTGTAGTTGGTGAAAAAATAGCGAAAGCCATTGACAAAGCCATCAGCTTAAAATGCCCATTTATGATGATTTCCAAATCAGGTGGCGCACGAATGATGGAAGCCGGATTTTCGCTGATGCAAATGGCAAAAACATCTGCCAAACTCACGCAACTATCCGATAAAAAATTACCCTACATTTCATACCTTACAGACCCAACAACGGGTGGTGTTACGGCTTCTTTTGCCATGTTGGGTGATGTAAACATTGCCGAACCAGGCGCATTAATTGGCTTTGCGGGTCCGCGTGTCATTAAAGAAACCATAGGCAGAGATTTGCCCGAAGGCTTCCAAACCTCAGAGTTTCTCTTAGAGTGTGGATTTTTAGATTATATCGTTGACAGAAGAGAATTAAAAGAAAAATTAACGCAATTTTTAAACTATTTCAAAAATTAACACTAAATTTGCACCCCATTACATAATAATCATCAAAAGGATATTGGCATGTACCTAACATCAGAAAAAAAACAAGAGCTGTTTAAAGCGCACGGTGGCAGCGAAAAAAACACCGGTAAAGCAGAAAGCCAAATTGCGCTTTTCTCTTTTAGAATTAACCATTTAACTGAGCACTTGAAGAAGAATCATAAAGATACTGGTACGCAGAGATCTTTAATTAAATTGGTTGGTCAAAGAAAAAAACAATTAGAATATCTTAAGAATACAGATATCGAAAGATATAGAGCGATTGTTAAAGAACTTGGATTAAGAAAATAAACTTAATTCGCAACATTTTACGGAGGGGGCAATTGGATAGCAGTATTCAATTGCCTTTTCTTTTACTAAACAAAAACAAATAACACAAAATAACAACCGAAGCGATGAAAGAAACCCCGCTTCAAAAACAAAAAACAAATGAATGTAATTAACAAAAGTATCGATTTAGGAAACGGAAAAATCGTTTCTATCGAAACAGGAAAACTGGCTAAACAAGCCGATGGTGCGGTAGTATTAAGATGCGGAAACACCATGATTTTAGCAACCGTAGTGGCTGCTAAAGAAGCCAAAGAAGGCGTTGACTTTTTACCTCTTACGGTAGATTATCGTGAAAAATTCTCTGCCAACGGACGTATCCCTGGCGGATATTTAAAAAGAGAAGGACGTCCAAGTGACGATGAAGTACTCGTAATGCGTTTGGTAGATAGAGCGCTTCGTCCGCTTTTCCCAGACGATTTTCATGCAGAAGTACAAATGATGATTCAATTAATCGCTTACGATGGTATCAATCAACCAGACTCATTGGTAGGCTTAGCTGCTTCAACCGCTATTGCTGTATCAGATATTCCATTTAACGGACCCATGACTGAAGTACGCATTGGTAGAGTAGGTGGTCAATGGGTAATTAACCCAACCATTCAAGAAATGGAAGTTTCTGACGTAGATGTGATGATTGCCGGAACTACGAAAGACGTAGTAATGTTAGAAGGTGAAATGCACGAAATTTCAGAAGCCGAAATGGTGGAGATTATCAAAATAGCACACGAATCCATCAGAAAACAATGCGCTTTTCAAATGGAAATAGCCTCTCAGGTAGAAAAATCAAAAGTAAAACGCGAATATTCTCACGAAACACACAACGAAGATATAAAAGCCAAGGTTCACGAATTTGCCTTTGAAAAATGCAAAGAAGTGGCGCGCTTGGGCTTAGCCTCTAAAGAAAAACGAAGTGAACTATTCGATGCCATAAAAGAAGAATTCAAAGCACAATATAGCGAAGAAGAATTAGCAGAAATAGAAGGATTTATTAGTGTTTATTTCTCAAAAACAAAAAAAGAAGCCGTACGCAGAGTAATGCTTGATGAAAGAAAACGCTTGGATGGCAGAGGTATGGAAGACATTCGCCCAATTTGGAGCGAAGTGGATTATGTTCCTACCGCTCACGGTTCGGCAATATTTACACGTGGCGAAACGCAATCGTTAACCACACTTACATTGGGTGGTAAATTAGACGAGCAAATGATTGATACTGCAGCAGGAAAACGTTACGATACATTCATGCTGCACTACAATTTTCCTCCTTTCTCAACAGGTGAAGCAAAACCCATTAGAGGCGTTTCACGTAGAGAAATTGGGCACGGAAACTTAGCGCTGAGAGCACTCAAAAACATGATACCAAAAGGAGAAGAAAATCCTTACACCATACGAATTGTGTCCGATATTTTAGAATCTAATGGTTCATCATCAATGGCTACCGTTTGTGCAGGCACATTGTCTTTATTAGATGGCGGTATTAAAATGAAACGTCCGGTTTCGGGTATTGCCATGGGTTTAATTACCGATAGCGAAGGAAAATACGCCATTTTATCAGACATTTTGGGTGATGAAGACCATTTAGGCGATATGGACTTTAAAGTGTGTGGTACCGAAAAAGGCATCACTGCTTGCCAAATGGACATCAAAGTAGATGGTTTATCGTTTGAAGTGCTTACCGAAGCTTTAGAACAAGCCAAAAGAGGTCGTGCACACATTTTAGGCGAAATGATGAAAACCATTTCAGAACCAAGAGCAGACCTAAAACCACATGCGCCTCGAATTGAAGCATTTTTGGTGCCTAACGATACCATTGGTGCCATCATCGGTCCCGGTGGAAAAATCATTCAAGGCATACAAAAAGAAACAGGCGCTACCATTACTATTGAGGAAAAAGAAAATGGCGAGGGTTATGTTCAAATTATGGCAAACGATGGCAATAGCATGGCTGAAGCTGTAAGAAAAATAAAACAAATAGCCTTCCCTCCACAAGCCGAAGTAGGTGAAATTTACGAAGGAAAAGTAAAATCAATTCAAAGCTATGGTGCATTTGTAGAAATTCTTCCAGGTACTGATGGTTTACTACACATCTCTGAAATTACTTGGGATCGTTTAGATAAAGTGGAAGATGTATTGAAAGAAGGGGATATAGTTAAATTCAAGGTAGTGTCTATTGACCCTAAAACCAAGAAATTCAAATTATCTCGCAAAGTGCTTTTACCAAAACCAGAAAAGCAAGAGAAACAAGAAACGAAAGCATAAAAAAAGCCCCGAATATCTCGGGGCTTTTTGTTAGATAAATAATTTGTTGTTTAATATAGCGTAAATATTATCCAAAGAATACCAGCAAAGTAGCCAATAGCAGCCAATAAGGAGATGCGTTTTAGGTACCAGCCAAACGATATTTTTTCCATACCCATTGCCACTACACCTGCAGCAGAGCCGATGATTAACATACTACCACCTGTGCCAGCAGCATAAGCTATAAAATGCCAAATAATATTATCTACTCCTTCTGTAAACATACCTATACTTGCTGCTACTAAAGGAACGTTATCAATAACTGCCGAAGCTGCACCTAACAAGGTAATAAACACGCTTTCGGGTATTGACGCTCTCACATTTTCACCAAAATTAAGGATTAAACCTAACGATTCCATTGAAGCAATGGTCATCAAAATTCCTAAGAAGAATAGGATAGAAGGCATTTCAATTTTACCCAATGCTTTTAGTGTTGGTCCATGATGAGTTTCTCCGGCAAGTGCTTCTCTTTCGTTATGCGAAAAGTTGATGGCTCTTTTTGAAAGAATTTCTGCTATGGTGGCGTAGATAGAAAGTGATAACATCATACCAACATAAGGCGGTAGGTGAGTGATGGTTTTGAATACAGGAACAAATACGATTAAAAGTAATCCTATGATAAGCATGGTTTGTCCGTATTTGTTTTGAGTATCTTCTGTTGCAGAAGAATCTCCATCAATTTCACCTTTAAACGTTTTCATAAAAGAAGCGGCAATTAAAGGAATTACAGCACATAGAATAGAAGGGATAAATAAAAGTTTCATCACTTCTGCCGTAGTAATTTTGTCTGCCATCCAAAGCATGGTGGTGGTTACATCACCTATTGGAGTCCAGGCGCCACCAGCATTTGCAGCAATAATAATAAAACCAGCATACCACATTCTTAGTTCGGTGTCTTTTACCAATTTTCGTAAAATAGTAATCAATACAATGGTTGCCGTTAGGTTATCAATGATTGCCGACAAACAAAAGCCAAGTATTGAAACAATCCATAATAGTGTAATTTTTTTCTTTGTTTTTATAAGCTTCTTGAATGTGGCAAACCCCTGAAAATGGTCAATAATTTCAACGATTGCCATTGCACCCATAAGGAAAATGAGGATTTCAGCCGTTTTTCCAAAATGATGTAATAGGGTAGATTCTAAAAGGTGTGATTTTTCTTCGGTAGAAAATCCTGCTAAAGAAATTAATTTCCCTGTGTGAGAGTCAATCCAGTTAGTTACGTCACCAATGTTTAATGCAATTAATGTCCAGCTTACTACCATCATTAGCAATGCCGGAATTAACTTGTCAATTTTGAGCGTATGCTCAATGGTAATGGCTGTGTAACCAAGCACAAATACCAGTACAATGATTGTTTCCATGTTTTTCTTTTTTCTCTTTTTAAATTAATTGTTTTAGCGCAATTTCAAACGCTGTTTTAGTTATACCTGTTTTATTTTTATTGTTTTTATTTACGTTTTCTAATGCTTTTTTTATGGTGTTGGATGTATCTTTAAAAATACCTTCATCGGTAATCTCTTTCAAATCGTTACTCATTAAGTAGGCAAATACGCGCGCCATACCACAGTTTGAAATAAAGTCTGGAATCACGCTAAGGTTTTCATCGGCATAGTTGGCAATTGGTCCGAAGAATATTTCAGAGTCGGCAAAAGGTACGTTAGCACCCGCAGAGATTACTTCTACACCTGCTTTTATCAGGCGTTCTACTTGTTCTTTAGTAACCAATCTTGAGGCAGCGCAAGGTAAAAACACCTGTGCGTTCACATCCCAAATTTTTTGATTGATTTCTTCAAAAGATATCATGTTGGGTGAAACCAAAGTATTGCCTTTTTTGTTTTTGAATAGCTCGGTAATTTCTTCAAAAGAAAAACCTTGCTCATTGAGCAATCCACCATCACGGTCTATAATACCTACAATTTTTGCTCTCGCTTGTGCCATATAAAAAGCAGCAGCCGAACCTACATTTCCCCATCCTTGAACGATGACTTTTTTACCTTTTACGTTGCTTCCAAAAATGTCGTAGTAATGACAAATAGACTCTGAAACACCATAGCCGGTTATCATATCCGCAACCTTATACTTATTATTTAAGTAAGGTGAGTATTTATCTGATTCTAAAATTTTTAAAACACCATAACGAAGTTGTCCGATACGTAAAATTTTTTGTGATTCTCGTGGTTGAAAATGACCGTTAAACACCCCTTCTTGTGGGTGCCACACACCACAATCTTCGGTAATAGGAATTACCTCATGAATTTCATCTACGTTTAAATCGCCACCCGTTCCGTAGTAATGTTTTAGCAGAGGCGTAACTGCAGCGTACCAACGTTTCAAAACACCTTCTTTGCGTGGGTCGTTGGGGTCAAAGTTAATACCAGATTTTGCACCTCCGATGGGCGGACCAGCAACGGTAAACTTCACTTCCATGGTTTTTGCCAAAGAAGTTACTTCGTACCTATCTAATCCTTTACGCATTCTGGTGCCACCACCGGCAGCGCCACCTCTCAACGAATTAATGACTACCCAACCCTGCGCTTCGGTTTCGGAGTCATTCCATTCAAAAATTATCTCGGGGGTTTTGGCTTCGAATTTCTTTAATAAATCAAGCATCACAATAACTTTCTGTAAGATGAAAATACTATTTAACGGAGCAAATGTATAAAAATAATAATGTGAGAATAAAGACTTGAAAAATATCTTTTTTATTTTGATTGATACAAAGCTCCTCCAATAGAATTTCTGCTGGCGCCTGTTACAGAACTTAGTGTGTTGATTTCGTTTCTTAATCTTAAAGTACCTAAAAACGCAAAGATGAGGGCTTCTTTAAATTGAATGGTGTAATCATCGGGAATGATGATGTTGCAGATAGTTTTTTCTTTGATGCGCTCCATCAAAAAAGAATTGTAAGCGCCACCACCCGTTACCAAGCAGCTTTCGTGTTGATTCAATTCATTGGCTAAAACATCCGAAATATGCTCTACGAGTGTTCTCAAGCTATCAATGGGCAAGTGATGGAGTAGGGGCAAAATATCTTTTTCAAAGTCCTCTCTTCCCAACGATTTTGGTGCCGGTTTTTTGTAGTACGGTAAGTTATTTAGTTGTCGCAAAAGTTGGTCAATTATTCTACCATTTTTAGCTAAGTTGCCATTTTTATCAAAGTCGCAATTGAAGTAGCGTTGCGTTAAGTAGTTAAGCGCAATGTTTGCTAAACACACATCAAAGGCAATTATTTTATCGTTTTTTTTGTACGAAATGTTAGCAATACCACCAATGTTTAGTCGGGCAGAGTGCTCTGAAAACAGTAATTCATCGCCCACAGGCACTAAAGGTGCACCTTGTCCACCGAGGGCAACATCTACCGAGCGAAAATCGCACACAGTGGGTATTCCGGTAAGTGCATTGATGGTAGCACCGCAACCCACTTGTGTGCTAAAACCCAACTCAGGTCGGTGAAATACCGTATGTCCGTGTGAAGCAACGACATCTACAATGTTTTTAGTAATGGCATTTTCTTTTATAAAATCATTCACGCATTTTGCCGAAAACTTTCCAAAGCGGTCGTTCAGTTTCATATAGCTAAACGCATTAAGCGAAGCCGCAGACTTTAGTTTTTCTAAAAGTCTTGGTGGAAAGGCAAATGTTTCGGCACTTACAATGGTATATTTCCAAGTGTTTTTGTAGAGATTAAAGGTGCAAAACGCCACATCCAATCCATCAAGAGATGAGCCAGACATTAAACCTATGGCGCGATATACCTTCATTTCAGAGTTTGTGGTTACTTGTTTGCTCTTTTACGTAGATAAATTTTAAAAGTTCGTCAAAAAATTTAACTTTGACGGCTCTAAGTAAAACAAAATATTTCAAACATGAATTTCGATTTAACAGAGGAACACATTGCCGTAAGAAACGCAGCGAGAGATTTTGCTCAAAACGTTTGCAAACCCGGAGTTATAGAACGCGATAGAGACCAAAAATTTCCTACGGAACAAATTAAGCAATTAGGTGAGTTAGGTTTTTTAGGCATGATGGTTGACCCAGAGTACGGTGGTAGCGGCATGGATGCTATTTCGTACGTGTTGGCAATGGAAGAAATCTCTAAAGTAGATGCTTCGGTTTCTGTGTGTATGTCGGTAAACAATTCATTAGTTTGTTGGGGATTGGAAACATTTGGATCAGAAGAACAAAAACAAAAATATTTAGTGCCCTTAGCCAAAGGCGAAAAAATTGGTGCCTTTTGCTTGTCAGAACCCGAAGCAGGTTCGGATGCGACTTCTCAAAAAACTACGGCAATAGATATGGGCGACCATTACCTTTTAAATGGCACCAAAAACTGGATTACCAATGGAAGCAGCGCTTCTATTTACTTGGTAATAGCACAAACCTACCCTGAGAAAAAACACAAAGGCATCAACGTATTTATTGTAGAAAGAGGCATGGAAGGCTTTATAGTGGGTGCTAAAGAAGATAAGTTGGGCATACGTGGTTCGGATACGCATACCTTGATGTTTAACGATGTAAAAGTGCCCAAAGAAAATAGAATAGGAGAGGACGGCTTTGGCTTTACCTTCGCTATGAAAACCCTTTCGGGTGGACGTATTGGTATCGCTTCACAAGCATTGGGTATTGCTTCTGGCGCTTACGAGTTGGCATTGGCTTACTCTAAAGAGCGCAAAGCATTTGGAGTACCTATTTCTCAACATCAAGCCATACAATTTAAGTTGGCAGATATGGCTACACAAATTGACGCTGCACGTTTATTATGCTTAAAAGCCGCTTGGCTTAAAGACCATAACATGAACTTCGACTTAGCGAGCAGTATGGCAAAATTATTTGCCTCTAAAGTAGCTATGGATACCACTATTGAAGCTGTTCAGGTGCATGGTGGCTATGGTTATGTAAAAGAATATCATGTAGAGCGTTTAATGCGTGATGCTAAAATCACTCAGATATATGAAGGCACTTCCGAAGTACAAAAAATTGTTATTTCGAGAAGTGTATTGAAGGGATAGTTTCTGCTTTTATTAGTTTTAGTAAGAAGGGTTTAAAAACATAATTAACGTGAACTATTTTTTTGCTCATGCAACTTTTTTTACCTAAATTGCGTCTGATAAAAAACCAAAATTAACCATCAAAATGAAAAAACCTCTACTCTCTTTGGCTTTAGCACTTGCTGTGCTTGGTCTTTCATCTCAAGATTTATCAAATGGCTTATTGTTACATTACGATTTTAATGGCAATACCAACGATGTTTCTAGTAATAATATGCATGGAACGGTGTATGGTGCAACTTTAGCAGATGACAAAGACGGCAACCCTAACAGTGCTTACTATTTTGATGGGGTGGATGATTATATTGAATTTCCGAATGACAATTCATTAAAAGTTGATTTACCGATTACATTTTCAGTAAGGTTTAAAATTAATGATATTGATGCAACACCTCAACACTCTCCAGTTAATAGCGAGTTTGGAGTTAATGAATATAGTGGTGCATGGATAGTAATAACCGATCAGGGGCACATAACAATTGGATATGGAAATGGGTACGATGGTGTAACCAATGAAACTACAAGAGAGTCAATAGCGACAGGGGCTGGAGTTATACAAGAAGGAACTTGGCATGATTTAGTTGCCATAATTAGGAGCAAGGACGACATGGAAATTTGGCTAGATTGTATGCAATTATCTGCAACTGATAATGGTTCTAGTAGTGGAACAGAACCAGTTTATAATACAACAATACCAATTTCTGGTGGAGTTGGTTACTTCGATGATGCTGGTAGTTCTCCATATTATTCTAGTATGATAGTAGATGATATTCGCTATTGGAACAGAGACCTAACACAAGAAGAAGTTGAGTTATTGTGCCCAACTCTTTCTGTTAAGGAAAATAAAGAAGAAACCCTTTTAAAAAGTGTCTATCCCAATCCATCCAACGGAGAGGTAACATTAATGCTTAATCCCACAAAGCCAATAAACATTGATTTTTATGATATCACTGGAAAGATAATCTTAAACTATAGCGATTATACAGGTTCAGAACTTACAATCAGAAACCTCAAGCAAGGTGTTTATTTTGTTAAGGTGTATGACGATACTTATCAAACAACCCAAAGGATAATAGTTACCAATCATTAGAACTAAGAATTATGAAAAAAATACTACTTTCTTTAATTTTACTAGTTGGCGGCAAAAGCCTATCAGCCCAAGATTTATCGAATGGTTTGTTGTTGCGTTATGATTTTAATGGCAATGCCAACGACATATCGGGCAATAATATGCATGCTACAGTAGATGGTGCCACTCTTAGCATTGGCAAAGATGGTTTAACTAACACTGCTTATTCGTTCGATGGAGTTGATGATTTAATAAATTTTCCGAATGATGATTTTTTAAAGCCATTGTTGCCAATTACTTATTCTGCTACGTTTATGGTTAATACCGTTCCGTCAGGTACTCATGTTATTGTAAAGAACGATTTTTCTTTTGATACATACTTTGGGGCATGGTTGGGTATTAATGCAGATATGAAACTACACCTTAGTTACGGTGCAGGACATCCTAATAGCACATCGTCTAGCGATAGGAGAACACTTTCGACCACAGATGCAATAAACGTAGGACAATGGTACACTGTTGTTGCAATAATTAGAGGAGCTACCGATATGGAAATTTGGCTTGACTGCGTGAAGCAAGATGGAAACTATAATGGTACGGGACCAAATGATGACTTATTGTATAACACAAGCCCTTCCACAAATGGTGGGTTAGGAATAGGAAATATTGTTGGTTCTTCCCCATATTATATAAATGGAGTAGTTGATGACTTTAGGTATTGGAATAGAGATTTAACACAAGAAGAAGTTGAGTTATTGTGCCCAACCCTTTCGGTTAAGGAAAACAAAGAAGAAACCCTTTTAAAAAGCATTTATCCTAACCCCTCAAATGGAGAAATAACTTTGGTTTTCGGTTCTACAAAATCACTAAATGTTGAAGTGTATGATGTTACAGGAAAATGTATATTTACATTTAGTGACTATAGCGGTAGTGAGTTAAAAATTAATGACCTTAATCAAGGGCTCTATTTTGTTAAGGTGCAAAACGAAACAACTCAGACAACACAAAGAATAATAGTTACAAATAATTAAAAGGAAATTACCATGAAAAAAACTCTACTTTCTTCAGCTTTTGCACTTGTTGCTTTAAGCTTCTTTTCTCAAGATTTATCGAATGGTTTGTTGTTGCATTACGATTTTAATGGCAACGCTAACGACATATCGGGCAATAATATGCATGCTACTGTTTATGGCGCCACACTAACTACCGATAAAGATGGCAACCCCAATAGTGCCTATTACTTTGATGGGGTTGATGATTATATTGAACTGCCTAATGATAATTTTTTAAAACCTCAGTTGCCTCTTACAATAGCCTTTTTAGTTAAGTACAATAGCTTTTCTGATATATCATCTTCTGCAACTATTGTAACTGATTATGTTCAAAATTCATATCATGGCGTAATAATTCATGCTGCTAATGGATATGTAAATATGGCCTATGGTGATGGTGATGTTAATTTAACAGCTCCAGAGTCAAGGTGAACTAAAAACAGTGATTTTCAGCTACAAGAAAATACTTGGTATCATGTTACTTGTATTGTTAGAGGAGAGACAGACATGAGTATTTATGTTGATTGCATAGAAACTGGTGGTGCTTACTCTGGTAC
>JBKHVV010000049.1:0-14879 GCA_046569885.1 Bacteroidia bacterium | reverse complement strand
TCAATGTGAGCAGTGTGTGGAAATTGGTCAACCAACGAGAGTTTTTTAAGTTCGTAACCAAAGCTTGTGAGTGTTTGTATATCTCTCGCTTGTGTAGAAGGATTGCACGAAACATAGACCATACGTTTAGCGCCTAAACTAATTACTTTCTTTAAGGTTTTTGGAGCGATTCCTGCGCGTGGTGGGTCAAGTATTATGGCATCAATTTTTCCTTCATATTGAGGATATTCTTGTAGAAATTTTCCCACATCCGAAGCATAAAATTCTACGTTACTTATGTTGTTGCGTTTCGCGTTTTCTTTAGCATTTTCGATGGCATCTTCCACAATATCTACTCCAATTACTTTAGCTTTTGGTAGTTTGGATGCAATGAGTTGACCAATGGTTCCTGTTCCGCAAAACAAGTCCATGATTACACCATTTTCACTAGGTTGTTTTTCGAATAAATAATCAATCGCTTTGCTGTAGAGTTTTTCGGCACATTTTGGGTTGGTTTGAAAAAAGCTACCCATGCTAATTTCAAAATTTAATCCCAACAAATTTTCTACAATTTTATTTTCTCCAAAAAGTGTGTGGCTTGGTCCTTGTTGAAATTTTTCGCGCTCAGATTCATCATCGTTTATGGTGTGAATAAATCCAACCAAACGCTCGCCAAACAATGACTTTAAATAATCTGAAAATACTTTTACATCAAACGCTTCTACGTTTTCTGAAGAAGTAATTAAACTCAACAACAATTGATTTTTGCTGTACGATTTTCGTGCCACTAAATACCTAAAAAAACCAATTTTTTTCGGTGGATGAAAAGCAGGTAGCCCTGTGTTTTTAAGATATGCGCGAATGTTTTTCAACTTGTTTTCTACTTCGGCATCAAACATTCCCGAATCCTTATCAAGGTTTTCAACCTTCCACCACGTGCCTCTGTATTTAAAACCAAGCGCAAAATCATCATCCGTTTCTATATCATTTTCTACATCTTGACGAATGGATGAAAAGGCATATTCCATCTTGTTTCTGTAGTGAAACAATTCTGGCGAATCAATGTATTCATCAAACACATCTTGGATATTTTTTACATTACCAATATGTTCGTAGAGATTTAACGCAGTAGATTTTTTATACTCTTGTTGTTTTTCAATAGGAAGTGTAATGTAAGGCGCACCAGAAATTGGTTGGTAAGGCACAGAAATCTCATCGGGAGATGGTTTTAGGATTTTAACCAACTTACATTCCGCATAGTTGTTTTTTGAAGAAGCTACACGCGCCAACACTTTTTGTCCAGGTATGGCATTCAGTACAAACACCACATAGTTGCCTTTTTCGCCTTGAAGTTTAGAAATGCCTTTTCCTCCAAAAGCGTAATCGGTAATATCCAGTTCTATATCTTCTCCGCGTTTAAGGCGCATATTCTTGCAATTTTTTGGTCTGCAAAGATACACAATTTATTAGCTTTATTTTTCGGCAAACTTTAGCTATATTTGCAGTTTAGAATATTTTTTGTTAAATTTACGAAGATGGAAACAATGGAAAAGATAACATCGCAGCAAGCAATTGGCTTAGAAGACAAGTACGGAGCGCATAACTATCATCCGTTGCCCGTGGTTTTATCTCGTGGCGAAGGTGTGTATGTGTGGGATTGCGAAGGCAAGCGCTACTATGATTTTCTTTCTGCGTACTCAGCCGTAAATCAAGGACATTGCCATCCACGCATTGTTAATGCTTTAAAAGAACAAGCAGAAACCCTGACCTTAACTTCTCGGGCGTTTTACAATGATACATTGGGCGAGTACGAAAAATATATGTGTGAGTATTTCGGTTACGAAAAACTTTTGCCCATGAATACTGGTGCAGAAGCTGTTGAAACATCCATAAAACTTTGCAGAAAATGGGCTTACGAGAAAAAAGGTGTTGCAGAAAATGAAGCTAAAATAATTGTTTGCGAAAGCAACTTTCATGGTAGAACAACCACCATCGTTTCGTTTTCAAGTGACCCAGATTCAAGCAAAAACTTTGGTCCGTTTGCGCCTGGTTTTATAAAAATACCTTACGATGATATTGATGCTTTAGAGAAAGCTATTCAGCAGCCAAACGTAGCTGGTTTTTTAGTAGAGCCCATTCAAGGCGAAGCAGGTGTTTGTGTGCCGCAAGATGGTTATTTAGCAGCCGCATCAAAATTGTGTAAAGCGCATAATGTGTTGTTTATTGCCGATGAAGTGCAAACAGGCATTGCGCGTACTGGTAAGCTTTTAGCATGCGACCACGAAAATGTAAAACCAGATATTTTAGTTTTAGGAAAAGCGGTGTCTGGGGGTGTTTATCCTGTGTCGTGTGTGTTGGCGAACGATGACATTATGATGGTTATGAAACCCGGACAGCATGGTAGTACCTTTGGCGGAAATCCTTTAGCAGCAAAAGTTGCAATGGCAGCCTTAGATGTTGTGAAGGATGAAAAATTAGCCGAAAACGCTTCTCGTTTAGGTGAAATTTTTAGAAGAGAAATGAACCGAGTGATTGAAAAATCAACGTTAGTAAAATTAGTTCGTGGTAAGGGTTTACTTAATGCTATTGTTATAAATGATACTCCCGAAAGTAAAACGGCTTGGAATTTGTGTGTAGCATTAAAAGATAATGGCTTATTAGCAAAACCAACGCATGGAAACATCATTCGTTTTGCACCACCATTGGTAATGACAGAAGAACAACTTTACGACTGCATCAACATTATAGAAAAAACCATTTTTGAATTTAGAACGTAACTATACCTAATAAAACCTCACCATTATGAAAATTAAATTTCTTTCTCTTCTGCTTTTAGCTGCATTGCTAAATCCATTCAGAACCATTGCCGATGAAGGCATGTGGCTACCTTTGTTGTTAAAGGAATTAAACGAAAAAGACATGCAAATGAGTGGTCTTCAGCTTACGGCAGAAGATATTTATTCCATTAACAAATCAAGTTTGAAAGATGCCATCGTTCACTTTGGTGGTGGTTGTACTGCCGAGATGATTTCTAACCAAGGTTTATTGTTAACCAATCACCATTGTGGTTTTGGGCAAATTCAATCGCATAGCTCGGTAGATAAAGACTATATCAAAAACGGTTTTTGGGCTTTAGACAAATCTCAAGAATTAAAAAACCCTGGATTGACCGCTACATTTATTGTAAGAATTGAAGATGTTACGGATAGAATTGTAAAAGGACTAAATACTAGTGCAGACCCATTAGAGCAAGCGCGCCACATACAAAATGCGATAAGAGAATATCAAGCGGAAGCTGTGAAAGGAAGTTATTACGAAGCACAAATTAAATCGTTTTTCTACGGAAATAAATATTATATGTTCATTACCGAAACCTTTAAAGATGTACGTTTGGTGGGAACTCCACCTTTGACTATTGGTAAGTTTGGTGGTGATACTGATAACTGGATTTGGCCACGCCACACGGGTGATTTTGCTATTTTTAGAATCTACGCAAACAAAAAAAATGAACCTTCAGAAATTTCTTCTGATAATGTTCCTTATCAGCCAAAATCAAGTTTAAAAATGAATATTTCACCTGTTAATGAAGGTGATTTTACTATGGTATTTGGCTTTCCAGGTGTTACCGAACAATACCTAACTTCTCATGCTGTAGATTACATTGTAAATAGAAGTAACCCTGCTAAGATTAATATGCGTGATCAAAGCTTATCAATTATAAACGCTTTTATGCAGTCTAGCGATAAGTTATTTATTCAATACGCTGCAAAGCAGACTAGAATAAGTAATGCGCACAAAAAATGGATTGGGCAAAACAACGGATTGATAGAAAAAGAGGCGCTTCAAAATAAGCAAAAATTTGAAGAAAGTTTTAGAAAGGTTGCCAAAGGAAAAGATGCTGATTTATTGACACAATTTGCTAAGCTCTACACATCTTACACTAAAGATTGGTTTGCCCGAGAAATGTTTATTGAGTACTATTACTATGGGCCAGAAATATTCAACTTCGCTTATGGTTTTAAAACGTTGGTAGAAGATTTTGATAAGTTGGAAAAAAACGGGACATTGAAAGAAGAAATAGAAAAAATGAAAAAATACGCTGCCGACTTTTATAAGGATTACGACAAATCTGTTGATGAAAAACTGTTTAAAGGACTCACTAAAAAATACCTCGATTATATTGGTGCGGATGCTACGCATTACCTACTTACAGAAACAATCGGGATATATTCTGAAAAAAATATATTCACCAACGAAGCTTTAATGATGAAGTTTCTGAACACTTTCAATAAAAAAAATAAAGCAAAACTACAAACCGATGCCGTTTACAAAGTAGCTACAAAAATGATAAACTCATTTAGAGATGAAATTAATCCACGCTATCAAAACTTCAAGGCAGAAGAAGAAATGCTAATGAAACAGTACGTAAAAGCCATGATGGAATATTTTCCAAATAAAAAATATTGGTCAGATGCTAACGGTACTTTGCGACTTTCTTACGGCAAAGCAGAAGGTTCAAAACCTAGAGACGGTATGACTTACGAATACAAAACCACTCTTGCAGGAGTGATTGAAAAAAATAATACACGCTTGGGTGATTTTGAAATTCCATCAAGATTAAAAGAACTTTACAACAAAAAAGACTATGGTAGATATGGTCATAATGGAGAATTGGTAGTTTGCTTTACCGGCTCAAACCATACAACAGGTGGTAATAGCGGAAGCCCTGTGCTTAATGCCAAAGGAGAATTGATAGGGATCAACTTTGACCGTAGTTGGGAAAGCACCATGAGTGATATTTATTACGATGGTAGCATTTGTAGAAACATTATGGTAAGTATAAACTATGTTCTATGGGTTATTGATAAATATTCAGGCGCACGCCATCTTATCGAAGAAATGCAAATAGTAAATGAACCTATTGTTAAAAAGCTTGATAAATCAGGCATAATGGATAAAATGCCCGAACAAGCCAATCCGAAGAAAAAAGTAAAATAAGCCACCATGCTTATTGCAAAAAATAAACTTAAGACCAACATTGTAGAGTACATTCTGTACATGTGGCGCATTGAAGATTTGCTACGCGCCATGAATTTTGATATGGATTTGATTAGAACAAATCTTATTCAAATTCAAACTAATGATGAAGCTGCACTTAAAGAAATTGAAGCGTGGTATGCTGATTTAGTTAATAAAATGAAATTAGAAGGCATTGAAAAATCAGGTCATCTAAATGAAATCACAGAGAAAGTTCAAGAGTTAAATTTTTTACATTTCATTCTCACTTCATCCATGCCCGATGAAAACTACATTAATCACCTCGAAAAAATCAAACCACTTTTGGAAGAATTTCGTGTAAAAAGTGAAATGCCAAATAATTCAGATGTTGAAGTGTGCTTACACGCTCTAAACATGAAATTGTTATTGAAGCTTCAACAAAAGGAACTCACCAAACAAACCGAAACGGCTTTTAAAGAATTTTCCAAGCTTTTGGCAACACTTTCAAAACGCTATAAAAACCAATACGACTTGGTGAATTAATGCGTATAACATTTGTATAGATGTTAAAAAAAATCATATTATTTTCTGTTTTTTCAATCGTTCTTATTGACTCATTAAAAAGTCAAATTTCTGATTCGATTAAAAGAAACATATCACTCTCATTTCAGTCAATGCCAATTTTTTCAGAAAACATTAACCGAATTTATTTACAAACACACTACGACCTTTACTCAGACCCTCATCACTCTTATCAAACCAATACCATTTTAACGGAATATTTCGATTTAAAATTTAATGGGCAAAAAAATATTTCTCTGTTAAGTTTTAAAGATAGTTTAAATGCAGATGTCGCTGAAGTAAACAATAATTATTTTACAAAAAAATCAAAAGATTATGTGAACGGAAACACAGAGCAGGATATTGTATATTCTCTCAGCCAAGTAAAATTATTTTCATCTGAAAATGAAACGGAATTGAATGAAAACATGAAAAATATTTCCAGAGATCTCATTACGCTTGGCTACGATGATTTTGAATCTGACTTTATGCCATTTTTAGCAAGGATGCTTAGTGAACATCGTATTAAATATTATCAAGAAGGAAGAACGCATACGTTTGACAAAGATGTGAAGGGTATAATATCTCCTATGGATATTGTAAACGCGCATCAGGATTTAGAAAACACTACAAAAGCCGGAGTGTGCAGAGATGTTTCTGAATTTGCATTAAGAATGATGCGAGAATCTTTTCAGGTTTACTATAACGAGGCACAGCAAAAAAATTATCATCCCGATGATTATATTTTTCTGCAAGCATGGACTACACCCTTATCACAGCATGTTACCGTTTTGATGGTAGATCCTGAAAACCCTCGCAATGGCTATGATTTGGATTGGGGGAGAGTCTATGAACGACAAAATCAGGAAGGACTTGAAACACCTAATAATGTAGGTGCAGATATTCGCCTGTGGAAATTTGATGAAAGTAAAAATTATACGATACCCTTGTTGCTTTTAAAAACAGATAAAGGATTTATGTTGGATAGAAATATTTTGAATGAGGAAGAATTAATGACATTTAATTCCTCTTTTTACAAAACATTTTATTCAGACGCCAGATATGAAAGTCCTGTTAATAAACAAATTTATTGGAATGTTTCTGCAGGAAAACTGAGTAATAATACTTATTATGCCTTAGGAAGTGTGATGCACAAAACAAAAAAATTAAAAATAGGTAAACACATAAATTATTATGGCAAAGCTGCTGCCCAGCCATATTATTATGAAAATTCCGAACTACAATCACAGCTCATTCCATGGAAAATGTGGAGTGGCTCTCATAATTTTTCACTTTTAACGAGATATATTGCCAAGTTTGAAAGTAACGCATTGGCTTTAAGTAAAAATTTTTCTTTTCAATTGGTCTCTCATTCTCAAATTTATTTGCTTTTACATTCATCAATTTTTAATACTGATGAAATAGAAGATTATCGTAAACTACATAAAACAGCCGATGGAAACATCACTTCTACTTACGGAGGAAAAGTATCTTGGTCGTCAACCTCTCGAAAAATAAAATGGGAATTGCTTTATCAACGCAGAAATTTTCTTTCCCCAAAAGAGGTACGCTTGTTGAGTCCTAATCCTTTCGTGTTATTAGAAAATGCACGCTTGGTTTGTGCTGCAAACAACCTAATTTCTACTTTCAGCATCAAGATGCGAACTACCGAAGTAAAATTAAGAACGCTTTATGAATATGATATTCTAAAAACACAGCTTCTTCAAAATGAAATTTGTTTTGTGTTTGAACCTTCTTCGGGTAAGTATAGTTATTTGTTGAATGTAGGTTTCAATAAACAAATCTCAGGATTAAATTATTATTGGTATCCACAAAATAAAAGCTGGTTACAAGTAGGATTAAATGTTACGAAAATAAACTCGCAAATCAACTTTTTTCTTTGCCATGTAAAAGAAAATCAAATGCAGGCAGGAGTTTCACTACAAAAGTTTTTTTGAATTCTTTTCTTAAACTATATGAGGTAATAGCTAATCTGACTTTCAACTTTCAACTTTCAACCTTCAACCTTCAACCTTCAACTTTCACTCACGTATTCAACACAAAATTTCTTAATTGTTAAAAATACCTTTTAGCCTACGCTTTGAAAACGAGCAGATGTGTGTATCTTCGCCCAAATTTATCCATACCTTAAAAAAATGCCAAAAAATCCCAACATCAAGCACGTTTTAATTATTGGAAGTGGTCCCATTGTAATTGGTCAGGCCTGTGAATTTGACTATGCGGGCTCTCAAGCCGCACGCTCTTTAAGAGACGAAGGCATTGAGGTAACCCTCATCAACTCGAATCCCGCAACCATTATGACCGACAAAGTGGTGGCAGATAATATTTATCTACAACCTTTGGAAGTAGAATCTATCGAGAAAATTCTTCAAGCACATCCAAGTATTGATACGGTGTTGCCAACTATGGGTGGTCAAACCGCTTTGAACTTGGCAATAAAATGCGATGAAATTGGTCTTTGGGAAAAGTACAATGTAAACATGGTGGGCGTAGATATAGCCGCTATTGAAATTACAGAAAATCGCGAAGCATTCAGACAATTAATGGGACAAATTGGCGTAGCAATGGCTCCGCAAGAAACCGCTAAATCGTTTTTAGAAGGCAAAGAAATTGCTCAAAAATTTGGTTATCCATTGTGTATTCGTGCTTCTTACACCTTAGGTGGTGCAGGAGCATCCATCGTTTATAACGAAAAAGATTTTGATCATTTATTAGATAGAGGTTTGCATCTTTCGCCCATTCACGAAGTGATGATTGATAAGGCACTAATGGGTTGGAAAGAGTTTGAGTTGGAATTATTGCGCGATAAAAATGATAACGTGGTAATCATTTGTTCTATCGAAAACTTCGACCCGATGGGCATTCACACAGGAGATTCTATAACTGTTGCTCCTGCTATGACTTTATCGGATACTACCTATCAAAAAATGCGTGACATGGCCATCAAAATGATGCGTGCCATTGGTGATTTTGCAGGTGGTTGTAACGTTCAGTTTGCCGTAAGTCCTGATGAAAAGGAAGACATTATCGCCATAGAAATCAATCCACGTGTGTCGCGTTCATCAGCTTTAGCATCAAAAGCAACAGGATATCCTATTGCTAAAATTGCGTCTAAGTTGGCTATCGGCTATCATTTAGATGAATTAGAAAATCAAATTACCAAATCTACCTCCGCTTTATTTGAACCAACCTTAGATTATGTAATTGTAAAAATTCCTCGTTGGAATTTTGGCAAATTCCCTGGTGCTGATAAGCGTTTGGGCTTACAAATGAAATCGGTAGGAGAGGTGATGGGCATTGGACGTACTTTTCAAGAAGCGCTACAAAAAGCTTGTCAATCTTTAGAAATTGGTAGAAATGGTTTGGGTGCTGATGGCAAAGAATTGAAAGATCAATCAGCCATATTGCATAGTTTAGCCAATGCTTCGTGGGATAGATTGTTCCATGTTTATGATGCCATTAAATTGGGTATTCCGTTTAAAACGATTAAAGAAAAAACTAAAATTGACGATTGGTTTTTACGCCAAATTGAAGACTTAATCGATGTAGAAAGACGCATCGAAAAACATACCTTGGAGAACATTCCTGTTGAGCTAATGCGAGAAGCGAAAGAGAAAGGTTATGCCGACAGACAAATAGCTCATTTAGTAAAATGCCTAGAAAGTGAAGTGTTTAACAAACGAAGAGAAATGGGCATTAAACGTGTGTATAAATTAGTAGATACATGTGCTGCCGAGTTTAAGGCACAAACACCTTACTATTATTCTACGTTTGAACAAGCCCCCTTTTATTCCCCCGAAGGGGGAGAATTAACCCAAATGTCTTTGGATTATGTTAATGAATCAATTTCCTCCCCATCGGGGAGGTCAGGAGGGGCTAAGAAAATTGTGGTGTTGGGTTCGGGTCCCAACCGTATTGGGCAAGGTATTGAGTTTGACTATTCATGTGTGCATGGTGTTTTGGCGGCTAAAGAATGTGGCTACGAAACCATCATGATAAACTGTAACCCAGAAACTGTAAGTACCGATTTTGATACTGCTGATAAACTCTATTTTGAGCCCGTTTTCTGGGAGCATATTTATGAAATCATTTTGCATGAAAAACCAGAAGGGGTGATTGTTCAACTTGGTGGACAAACCGCATTGAAGTTGGCAGAAAAACTACATCGTTACGGAATAAAAATTATAGGTACTAGCTTTGATGCGCTAGACTTGGCCGAAGATAGAGGACGTTTTTCAAACTTATTAAAAGACCTTAACATTCCTTATCCAGAATTTGGTGTAGTAACCAGCGCAGAACAGTCTATTGAATTATCGAAAGATTTAGGATTCCCTTTATTGGTGCGTCCTTCGTATGTGTTGGGCGGACAAAAAATGAAAATTGTAATCAACGAAGAACAATTAGAAACGCATGTGGTAGATATCCTCAACGAGCTACCAGAAAATCAAATTTTGCTTGACCACTTTTTAGGAGGAGCCATTGAAGCCGAGGCTGATGCCATATGCGATGGAGAAAATGTGTACATCATTGGTATTATGCAACACATTGAACCTGCAGGTATTCACTCTGGAGATTCGTATGCGGTATTGCCTCCTTACAATTTAGGCGATTTGGTAATGCAGCAAATTGAAGAATATACCAAGCGCATTGCTGTTGCTTTGCGTACGGTTGGTTTAATCAATATCCAGTTTGCGATTAAGAATGATAAAGTATATATCATTGAAGCCAATCCACGTGCATCGCGCACCGTACCTTTCATTGCCAAAGCATACGATGAGCCGTATGTAAATTATGCTACCAAAGTAATGTTGGGCGAGAAGAAAGTAACCGACTTCAATTTCAATCCACGTAAAAAAGGATACGCCATTAAAATTCCTGTATTCTCTTTTGAGAAATTTCCAGAAGTGAGTAAAGAGTTAGGTCCTGAAATGAAATCAACTGGTGAAGCCATCCGGTTTATTGACGATTTAAAAGACCCGTACTTTAGAAAAATTTACTCTGAACGTAACTTGTATTTGAGTAAGTAGCATTTTTGCTTTTTTGGAAAATTAAATAGAAATCATTTTTTCATTGACTTAGTAAAAGACACAAACAATGGATGTGGATTTTCTACGGTGCTTTTGTATTCGGGATGAAACTGTACACCAACAAACCATTTGTGATTAGGAATTTCTACAATTTCTACCAAGTTGCTTTCGGGATTTATACCTGTAGCCATCATCCCATTTTTTTCAAAGTCTTTTAGGTAGTCGTTGTTAAATTCGTAACGATGACGATGACGTTCGCTAATATCTTTTTTGCCGTAGGCATTGTACGCTTTTGTGTTTTCTTTTAGTGTGCAGTTATATGCACCTAATCGCATTGTTCCACCTTTATTTTTTATGGATTTTTGTTTTTCCATCAGAGCAATTACTGGATGTTCGGTTTTTTCGTTCATCTCGGTAGAGTGTGCATCTTTAAATCCTAACACGTTTCGTGCAAATTCTATAACGGCACATTGCATGCCGAGGCAAATACCAAAAAATGGCAAATTATTTTCACGCGCATATTTAATTGCGGCAATTTTCCCTTCAATGCCACGTGCGCCAAATCCAGGTGCTACCAATATTCCATGCAAGCCGTTTAGTTTTTTCTCTACGTTTTTTTCGGTTAAACTCTCAGAATGTATCCACTGAATGTTTACAGCGCAATCATTCACTACGCCTGCATGTGTTAGCGCCTCGGCAATAGATTTATAAGAATCTTTCAACTCAACATACTTGCCAATTAAGCCCACATTTATTATTTGAGAGCACGTTTTTAGTCCTGTTAAAAATTTCTTCCATTCATCTAAATTAGTGCTACCACTGCTAGGCATGTCTAATTTTTCAAGCACTACCAAATCCAATTCTTCTTCTTGCATTAAAAGCGGCACTTCGTAAATGGTAGAAGCATCAATAGATTCTATTACCGCATTGGGCGATACGTTACAAAAACGCGCCACCTTATCTCTTAACGATTGGTCTAAGTGGTGTTCGGTTCGGCACACTAAAATATCGGGTTGAAGCCCTAATTCTAATAATTGCTTTACGGAGTGTTGCGTAGGTTTGGTTTTTAATTCGCCCGAAGCGGCTAAATAAGGCACTAACGTTAAATGAATGATAATGGTATCTTTGCCCAATTCCCATTTTAATTGACGCACCGCTTCAAGATAGGGTAGTGATTCAATGTCGCCCACCGTACCACCAATTTCGGTAATCACAAACTCAAAAATGCCTTTGTTGCCTAATAATTGAATGCGATGTTTTATCTCATCGGTAATGTGTGGAATGACTTGAACGGTTTTTCCTAAGTATTCACCTCTACGTTCTTTATCTATCACCGATTGGTAAATACGCCCTGTGGTTACGTTATTGGCTTGTGAAGTGGGAATATTTAAAAAACGCTCATAGTGACCTAAATCCAAATCGGTTTCGGCACCATCATCGGTTACAAAACATTCGCCATGTTCGTAAGGATTTAGCGTGCCTGGGTCAATGTTAATGTAAGGGTCGAGTTTTTGGATGGTTACAGAATGACCTCTGGCTTGAAGTAATTTGGCTAAAGATGCAGAGATAATCCCTTTTCCGAGTGAGGAAGTAACGCCTCCGGTTACAAAAATGTACTTGGTAGAATTTGACATGACCCGTATGGTGAAGATTGTTTAAATACGGGATACAAAGTTAAGACGATTTTTGGGTTTTAGGAAAAATGCGTGGGTTATTTTTTTATAAAACAACAGAACACAAAATTCTGAATAGTGTTAAAAGGTGTTGTGTGGTCAATAGTAACGCAATCTATTTTTTCAAAAAGATGTTTTAGCTGTTCAGTCATCGAAATTTCAGAGTATTGTTTTATATCAATGCCGCTACATTTTTTTGGACCCTGTTCAGAGAACGTTCCAATTACTAATATGCCTGATGGTTTTATGAACTGGTGGGCAATTTTTAGATAGTTTGAAATGTCTTGTTCATCAGTTAAAAAATGAAACGCAGCACGGTCGTGCCAAAAATCATAATGTTCGGTAGGTTGAAACTTGGCAGCATCAACCACTATCCATTTCACCTTTTCGGCTTTACTTCCAAGTCTTGATTTTGCTCTTTCTATGGCTGCTTGAGAAATATCAAGTACGGTGATATCTTGATAACCTTTCTCAATCAAATGGTCAACAAAAAGACTATCACCACCACCAACATCAATAATTTTAGCGGTAACAGTAATGTTAAAACGCTCAATAAAATGAAGTGAAGTAATAGGCGTGGGTTGATACCAACTTACTTCATTGAGTGATTTGGTTTGATAAATGTTTTCCCAGTGCTTTTTTCGGTCAAATTCTGTCATATCCACATTGTTTTTATTTTGTATGATGTTTTTTCTCTGAAATCAATAGCCATGTTTGCCAACATTCCAGCCCTTTTGTTTTAGGTAGGTTTCACCACTTTCAATGGCGGCATCTTCCAGTTGTGTGCCCATCGAGTCGTTCCAACGATTGAGGT
Organism: Bacteroidia bacterium; assembly: GCA_046569885.1. GTDB lineage: Bacteria > Bacteroidota > Bacteroidia > Flavobacteriales_D > Parvicellaceae > JBKHVV01. The sequence continues at coordinate 1,806 of JBKHVV010000049.1, read as the reverse complement.
AACCAAATAAACTTATCACGCCCAATAGTTCTACAATTTCGCCTTCGTCCCAATGTTTGCGTAAGTTATTGGCAATTTCATCCGTTACAGCATTAGGAATGGTACTTGCAGCTATGGAAAAATCTAAGGCAGCACGTTCTGCTTCGGTAAATGCCGAATAGGTTTTATATTCCCAAATGTTGTTGAGTTTGTCTTTTTCACTTCCGTAACGCTCGGCTGCTCGTATGGTATGTGCTTGGCAATATTGGCAACCGGCAGTGTAGCTTGACATATAGCCCACCAAACGTTTTAATGCGCTAGTTACTCGTCCTTCGTTTTTCATCACCGCCATATTTATGTTTACAAATGCTTTGGCAATATGTGGTCTGCGTTGCATGGTAAGCACACTGTTGGGACAAAAGCCCAACGTTTCGTTAAAGAATTTTACCAGTTCTTCCAATTCTGCATTACCAACGGTAGGTAACGGTTGTACTAAGGGTTGTTTCATTTATTAATTGTGAATTATCAATTTTCCATTATCCATTATCCATTATCCATTTTCCATTATCAATTTTCCATTTTCCATTATCCATTATCAATTATAATCCCATCATTCATCTTCAATTTTCTATCAGCCATGTTGGCGAGTTGCTCGTTGTGAGTTACGATGACGAAGGTTTGGTTGAAATCTTTTCTTAGTTTGAAAAACAACTCGTGCAACTCTTGAGCGTTGTGAGAATCTAAATTTCCAGATGGTTCATCTGCAAAAATTATTTCGGGATGATTCACCAACGCACGTGCTACAGCAACGCGTTGTTGTTCTCCACCCGAAAGCTCTGATGGTTTGTGATGCATTCTCTGAGATAAGCCCAAATAAGCTAATAGTTCTTCTGCTTTTTTTTGTGCTTCTGTTTGAGGTTTACCATTTATTAAAGCTGGCAAACACACATTTTCAAGTGCCGTAAATTCGGGCAGTAGGTGATGAAATTGAAACACAAAACCCATTTTTTTATTTCTGAATTTTGCCAAATCGTTACTTTTTAATTTGTCAACGCGCGTTTCGTTGAAGAAGATTTCACCACTATCAGGAACATCTAACGTACCTAAAATTTGAAGTAGTGTAGTTTTCCCCGCACCCGAAGCACCCACAATAGATACTACTTCACCTTTATTAATGGCAATGCTAACGCCCTTTAGTACTTCTAAACTACCGTATTTTTTATGTATGTTGTTTGCTTTAAGCATTATAGTGTGTTATCGTGTTAAAGTATTATTGTGCTTGGGTAATTTTCAAATTGGTATATTTTCAAATCTTCAAATTCATTGTTACATTATTTTAAATTCAATTTTGAAAATGCTAAGATAAACTTTACATTTGGAGCACTAAAATAAAATCTACGATGAATTTACATGAATATCAAGGAAAATCAATTTTAAAGAGTTTTGGAGTAGCCATTCAGGAAGGTATTGTAGCTGATAATCCAAAAGCAGCTGTAAAAGCTGCCGAAGAATTAAAAGCGCAAACAGGCACAGGTTGGTTCGTGGTAAAAGCGCAAATTCATGCTGGAGGTAGAGGTAAAGGTGTGGTAACCGAAACAGGTTCACATGGCGTTGTATTAGCTAAGGGCTTAGAGTTTGTAGAAGAAAAAGCCAAAGGCATTTTGGGTGGACATCTCGTTACGCTTCAAACATCTAAACAAGGAAAAAAAGTAAGCAAAGTGTTGATCGCACAAGATGTTTACTATCCTGGCGATTCTGAGCCGAAAGAATATTACATGTCTGTTTTGTTAGACAGAAGCAAAGGTCGCAATATCATTATGTATTCTA
>JBKHVV010000048.1:0-16168 GCA_046569885.1 Bacteroidia bacterium | reverse complement strand
CGTTGCTTTGCTCATCCATGTAAGGCGTATCTATTTGATGAATATCTCCGGTAAAGACTACTTTAGTGCCTTCTCCTGCACGCGTGATAATTGTTTTTACTTCATGAGGCGTCAAGTTTTGCGCTTCATCAATAATAAACATCACATTCGATAAACTTCTGCCGCGAATAAATGCCAAAGGCGTGATAGAAATTTTTTCTTGCTGTACCATTTCTTCAATGGCTTTGTATTTTTTTTCGGTCTCTTTAAATTGACTTTTGATGAACTTCAAATTGTCCCAAAGTGGCTGCATATAAGGTGAAATTTTCTCATTAGCATCACCGGGTAAATAACCAATGTCCTTGTTGCTCAACGGAATGATTGGTCGTGCTAAAATGATTTGTTTATACTGTTTTTGCTGTTCGATGGCGCAAGCTAAAGCTAACAATGTTTTTCCTGTGCCAGCAACACCTTGTACCGCCACCAGTCGTATATTATTATTCATTAAGGCGTGCACAGCAAATGATTGCTCTGCATTGCGTGGTTTTATATTACTCGCAAATGTTTTTTCTACGCGCTCAATCGTATCGTTTTCTTCATTGTAAAAACATAGGCTAGATGCTTTTCCATTTTTTAAAATGTAATATCCATTCGCAATTTTTGAACCATTTAAAATGCCATCTTCTTCTATAAAATTGTGCGAATATAATTTTTGAATGATTCGGGAATCAAGGTTTTCGATGGTAGCCATTCCATGTGCTAAATTCTCAACATTTTTCACCTTCACCGATTCGTAGTCTTCAGCTATAATGTCTATGGCTTTTGCTTTTAAGCGAAGATTAATGTCTTTGGTAACCAAAACGACTCTTTTGTTTTTCTCACTTTGTGCCAAAGCAATACACGCATTTAGAATTTTGTGGTCGTTTTTATTGTATCCGTAGATGTTTTCGGCATTGATGCCATTTTTATCTACTTCTTCGTTCATTATCACTTTAAACTTCCCAAGTCCATCTCCTAAATTTACCCAGCGCTTAAAGGTATAGTGTCCACTTAATTTATCTAAAAATCGAATAACTTCTCGGGCTTCAAAATTTTTGGTGTCGTTACCAATTTTAAACTTATCTAACTCCTCAAGAACCGTTATTGGTATGGCCACATCGTTTTCCTCAAAATTCTTAATCGAACTGTGGTCAAAAAGTAAAACGGAAGTATCTAACACGTAGATTTTTCCTTCATTCTTTTTCGTCATAATGTCAATTTTAGCGTATCTCTTTTCGAGATGAAAAGTAATTATCCTTTTGTAAAATTTACATTCATTCATTTTGAAGTTGCTAACGAAAAAAAGTTGACAATTTTAAAAAAATTAGCGAGATATGCGGCTTGCATTTAAGTGGCGCACATATTAATATGCCGCTAATACCATACGCTTATAATCTCTATATTTGCTAAAACAATACAATAAGCATGCGCTATATATTTTTACTTTTTTTCTCAATGGGTTTGTTGAGTTGCTCCGTTTCGCAAACCACAACTAAGGAAACAAAAACTCCGCCTAACATTATTTTTTTAGTAGGCGATGGTATGGGTTTGTCGCAAGTTTCAAGTGCCTATTATTTTGGCGAAGGAGAACCTAATTTTTCGCGTTTTAAAACCATTGGTTTGAGTAAAACCTCTTCGGGTTCGCACAAAATTACCGACTCTGGTGCGGGAGCCAATGCCTTTTCTACAGGACAAAAAACCTACAACGGTTCTATCGCGGTAGACATGGATACGCTTCCTTTAAGAACCATCACCGAAGAGTTGTCTGAAAAAGGTTGGAGCGTAGGAATAATTTCAACTTCATCCATTACGCATGCTACACCCGCTGCTTTTTATGCGCATGTGAGCAATAGAAGAGATGAAGAAAAAATCGCCACATTTTTACTCAATAGCAACATAGATATTTTTATTGGAGGCGGTAAAAAATTCTTTTTTCAGAGAGCAGATTCTGTAAATTATTTTCCGCTACTTCAGCAAAAAGGATTTGTGATGGATACTACTTCGTTTAATTCTTCAATTAACGATTACACTAAACGCTATGGCTATTTATTAGCCCACGATGGTATGCCGCCCGCAACCGAAAGAGGTAATTTTTTGTTAGATGCCAGTAAAAAAGCGATTGATTATTTAAGCAACAAAAAACAACCATTCTTTTTAATGATTGAAGGTTCGCAAATTGATTGGGCTGGTCATAGCAACGAAGCAGATTATTTGGTGCAAGAAGTATTAGATTTTGACAAAGTGATTGGCTACGTGTTAGACTATGCACAACAACAAGGCAATACCTTAGTAGTAGTTACTGCCGATCATGAAACGGGCGGATTTACCTTAGCAGGAGAACATAAAATTGGTCCCTACGCGAGAGAGTATCACGATTACAATAGCATGGCTCCTAGTTTCTCAACAGGTGGACATAGTGGCACAATGGTACCTGTTTTTGCAGATGGTCCTTACAGCGAACTGTTTGGTGGTGTTTACGAAAACACTAAAATTTATGAGTTGTTTAGGGTTGTTTCAGGATTAAAGTAAAAATCCGTCATTCCGAACTAGTTTCAGAACCCCATTCAAATATATCCTGAAATAAACCTGTCTACCGACAGGCAGGTTCATGATGACGTTAGTTGATTAGTTCAACGATTAAACTTTCATCCGTTTTTAAAACATTTACCAAACCATGCGCTCTAAGTCCTTTGATGGTAGTATCCCACTGCTTGTTGCTTAAGCCCGATTGATTTTTAAGCGCCTCTAAACTCATCGATTGTTCTTTTGATAAAATATCGAACACGAGTTTTTCGTTATCGTTAAGTTCTGGATCTTTTTTCTCAAATTTTTCTGGTTTCATTTGAGGGAAGAACAACACTTCTTGTATCGCAGGATTGTTGGTTAAAAACATTACCAATCTATCCATGCCAATACCCAAGCCCGATGTAGGTGGCATGCCATATTCTAACGCACGTAAAAAATCATTATCAATAAACATGGCTTCATCATCACCTTTCTCGGAAAGTTTTAACTGCTCTTCAAAACGCTCGCGTTGGTCAATAGGGTCGTTCAACTCTGAGTAAGCATTGGCAATTTCTTTGCCGCACACCATCAATTCAAAACGCTCTGTCAGTTCAGGATTATCGCGGTGTTCTTTACACAAAGGCGACATCTCCTTTGGATAATCGGTAATAAATGTTGGTTGGATAAAATTGCCTTCGCATTTTGCGCCAAATAGTTCATCAATCAACTTACCTTTCCCCATGGTGTCGTTTACTTCAATGCCCATGCTTTGGCAAGCGGCTTTGAGTTCACTTTCTGTTTTACCAGCAATATCAAACCCTGTATAATCCAGTATCGCTTGGCGCATGGTAATGCGTTTGTAAGGTGCTTTAAAATCTACTTCGTGATTTCCAAACGTGGCTTTAGTAGTGCCGTTTACAGCCATAGCACAATGCTCTAACAACTGCTCGGTAAATGCCATCATCCAGTTGTAATCTTTGTACGCCACATAAATTTCCATAGCGGTAAATTCAGGATTGTGGGTTCTGTCCATTCCTTCGTTGCGGAAGTTTTTCGAGAACTCATACACGCCATCAAACCCACCAACAATCAAACGTTTTAAGTACAACTCATTGGCAATACGCATGTATAAAGGAATATCCAATGCATTGTGATGTGTGATAAACGGACGTGCAGCAGCACCTCCTGGAATGGGCTGTAAAATGGGCGTTTCCACTTCAAAATAACCACGTTCGTTAAAGAAGTTGCGCATGGCATTAAACAGCTTGGTGCGCTTTACAAACACTTCTTTTACTTGTGGATTTACCACCAAATCTACATAGCGTTGGCGATAGCGTTGCTCAGGGTCGGTAAAGGCATCGTGTACTTTGCCCTCTGCATCTATTTTTGGTAGTGGTAGTGGTTTTAATGATTTACTCAATAGTTTAAACTCGGTAACATGCACCGATTTTTCACCAACTTGTGTGGTAAATAATTTGCCTTTTATGCCAATAAAATCGCCTAAGTCGAGCAATTTTTTGAAGACTTCGTTGTATAAAGTTTTATCTTCGGTAGGGCATAATTCGTCACGATTAAAATACACTTGAATTCTCCCTGCGCTATCTTGAATTTCGGCAAACGATGCCTTACCCATAACGCGCTGAGAAAGCATTCTACCTGCAATGCACACTTCCTTACCTTCTTGAAAATTATTTTTTATGTCGGATGTTAAAGTATCAACAGGATACAACTCTGCTGGATAGGGATTGATGCCCATCTCCCGCAGTTTTTTTAACGACTCGCGTCTAATCAGTTCTTGTTCGGATAATTCTAAACTCATGGTGTTCAAAATAATTGAAGGCAAAGATAGGGTTTTGGTTGGAAGGTGGTAATGTTGAAGGTTGAAAGTTGATGGTCTATAAGGTCAAATGTCTAAAGTCGACTTATTAAATTGGATATTGAAACACTGATATATTTGCTAAATTTCTTACCTTCACATCCTTAAATTTTAGAAAATGATAGAACACGTAGAAAAAGTAATTACCTATTTTAAGCACGGTATAGAAATCGGAAAAGCAGCAACGCTAAAAGCAGCTCAAAATCAAATACAGAATGTTGTAATTACGGGCTTAGGTGGCTCGGGCATTGGTGGTAAAATTATTAGCCAATTAGCAGCTAACGAATGCCCTGTGCCTATTGTTACCAATAACACTTACACCTTACCATCGTTTGTAAACAAAAACACCTTGGTAATTGCTTGCTCATACTCTGGAAATACGGAAGAAACGCTATATGCCTTAAAAGAAGCGCAAGCAAAAGGTGCAGAAATTGCCTGTGTTACTTCTGGTGGAGAGCTACACAGAATTGCCAAAGAAAAAGGATACAATACGATAGTAATTCCTGGTGGTAATCCTCCGCGTGCTATGTTAGCGTATTCATTGCCTCAATTAGCATTTTTGTTAAAACACTATAATTTAGTTTCGTCTAATTTTATTACTCAATTGGATAATGCTACTAAATTTTTAGAAAGTGCTGAAGCGGAAACAAAAACACAGGGTGAACAATTGGCAAAAAATCTTTACAAAAAATCAATTATGATTTATGCCGATTCTATGTTAGAGGGGGTGATTGTGCGTTTTCGTCAGCAAATTAATGAGAACTCAAAATTGTTGGCTAATCACCATGTTTATCCTGAAATGAACCACAACGAATTAGTGGGTTGGGCTGGTGGTAACAACGAAGCGGTGGTAACCTTTTCAACGCCTTTCGATCATGAACGCAGCACGCTTCGTATGAACATTTGTGAACCAATAATAAAAGGAAAAACCAACAACTATTATCCTATTTCTGCAAAGGGAAGCAACTTAATTGAAGCTTCACTTTATTTAATTTTATTGGGTGATTGGTGTACGGTATTTTTAGCAGAATTAAGCCATGTAGATGCTACAGAAGTAAACGTAATTAATAATTTAAAGTCTGCGTTGAGTAAAAATTAATTTTAGCCTTCTCGATACATCCCTCGTAAACTCGGGACACTCGAAATGACAAAAAAAAACAAAACCGTAATCTTTGAAGACTTAGGTTTGATAGACTACCACCAAGCGTGGGACTATCAAACCCAATTGTTTGATGAAATTGTAGCGCAAAAAATCGCTAACAGAAATTTGCCCGAAAGCGAACAAATTCCCACAAAAAATTATCTGTTGTTTTGCGAACATCCGCACGTTTACACCCTTGGTAAAAGTGGCTCTCAAGAGCATTTACTGTTAGATGAAAACGGTTTAAAAACCAATGATGCATCGTTTTACAAAATCAATCGTGGAGGTGACATTACTTACCACGGGCCTGGGCAAATTGTGGGCTATCCTATTTTCGATTTGGATAATTTTTTTACCGACATTCACAAATACCTGCGCTATTTAGAAGAAGCAGTCATTCTAACACTAAATGAATACGGAATTAAATCTGATCGCGCAGAAGGTTTAACAGGCGTTTGGCTCGATTGGGAAGACGAAAAAAAAGCACGTAAAATTTGTGCCATGGGCGTAAAATGTAGTCGTTGGGTTACCATGCATGGCTTTGCATTTAACGTAAATGCACAGTTAAATTATTTTAACAATATTGTGCCTTGTGGTATTCCAGATAAAGCTGTTACTTCTTTAGATAAAGAAATTGGTAACCAAATTGACCAAAATAAAGTAAAAGAGATATTGAAGACCAACCTTGCCAATGTCTTCGATTTTGACTTTATTTCAGAACATGCTTAGATTATTTAAACGATTTTTTCTTTATTTATTTTCGATAATCCTTATCGTTGCAGCTGTTTTGTGGGCAACAGGCAACGAGCACTTGTTTAAAGGTTTTCGACACACTTATTTCGTTGGGAAAACAGGTCCAGACATTACTGATTTAACAATTTTTCCTACAAGAATAATTAAAAACGACAGCGTACAACTTTGGGGAAAAGACGAAAATTATAACTCGAAAAAATTAACCAAAGACGAACTTCACTATCTTGATTCAATAGAAACAGCAAGTTTTTTGGTTATTCAAAATGAAAAAATAATTTTTGAAAAATATTGGGATGGTTTTTCAGACACGTTGCCTACGAACAGTTTTTCTATGGCAAAGTCGGTAGTTAGTTTGTTAATTGGAATCGCTTTAGATGAACAAAAAATTTCTTCATTAGACGAACCTATAGAATTGTATTTTCCTGAATATACTTACAGTGGAATAACCATTCGCCACCTGCTTTGGATGAGCTCTGGCTTAGATTGGAAAGAAAGTGGAAAAAATCCATTTTCGGATAATGCCAAAGCGTATTATGGCAACGATTTAAAACAATTAATTCTTAGTCAACAACCATTAGAAACACCTGGAAAATATTTTGATTACATGAGTGGAAATAGCGCACTTTTAGCGTTGATTGTTGAACGTGCAACAGGTAAAACCATTTCTGAATACGCAGAAGAAAAACTTTGGAAGCCAATAAATGCAGAACATACAGCATATTGGAGCTTAGATGACAATGGTTTTGAAAAAGCCTATTGCTGTCTGTACGCTATTCCGCGAGATTTTGCAAAAATTGGTCAGCTCATGCTAAACAAAGGAAAATGGAACGGTAGTCAAATTATTTCTGAAAAATATTTAGAGGAATGTTTTAGTCCTGCGTCCACTTTAGAAACCGACCTTGAACCCAACAAACGCTACGGATTACATTGGTGGCTTGGTAAGTTTGACGAAGAAACTTTTTATCACGCACAAGGAATTTTAGGACAGTACATAATTATTCTTCCAAAATCAAACATGGTGATTGTTCGCACAGGTCGCAAACGTGATAAAGAAGAACACAATGGTTTGCCAATTGATATTTATCGGTACATTCGTATAGCAAAACGAATGACAAGTAATTCATGAAAAAAGACATTACAATTCCTGTTGTAGAAGACGTGTGGGTGGCTATAGTACACGACCCTATTGAGAATGAAGAAACAGAATGGGATGTTTATTTATTAAACATGAAAGACCAAGAAATTGAAGGTGTTTTAGTTTCTTCAAGAGGATATTCTGCCATTGAAAATGACACTAGAAAAACCGCTACATTTCGTCATTTTTTAGATGCGATTCCATCAAAATCATACAAAAAGATTGAACCTATTTCAAGTGAAGTGTTTGGGCTGAATAATGAATTTTGGGTAAGTTTTTACATGAACAAAAAAATGTACGATAAAAAATATATCTTTCTGCCAGAAACCATAAAGAAAGAGTATTTTATAGACATTCCACTTATTCATAAAAAAGGAGTTTTAATTAAATAATTTTGCAATCATGCTTGACCAACTTAACCTATCCAACGTACTATTTTTAGATATTGAAACCGTACCTCAGACTTATCAATTTAGCGAGTTGAATAATTCTAAGCAAAAACTTTGGGAAAAGAAGCAGCGTTTTTTAATCAACGAAAATCAAACAGCCGAAGACCTTTACCAACGTGCTGGAATTTATTCGGAATTCGCAAAAATTATTTGTATTTCTGTAGGATTTACGATTGCTTCTGGGGATAAGCGCCAACTACGCATCAAGTCATTTTATGGTGACGATGAAAAAAAATTATTGAACGAATTTATCGAATTATTAAACACACATTTTAATGGTCAGCAACATTTGTTGTGTGCCCATAACGGTAAAGAATTTGACTTTCCATTCATTGCACGCAGACTTTTAATCAACGGATTGAAATTACCCAAACTGCTTGATATTGCTGGCAAAAAACCATGGGAAATAAATCATTTAGATACGATGGAATTATGGAAGTTTGGCGATTACAAAAATTTCACATCACTAGAATTATTAGCGCACATTTTTGACATCCCAACACCTAAGGATGATATTGACGGAAGCCAAGTAGCTAAAGTGTATTACGAAGACAAAGATTTGCCTCGCATTGTAGAATATTGCCAAAAAGATGTGATTACCATTGTTCAACTTTTGCTGCGCTACAAAGGCGAACCCTTGATTGAAGAAAGCAATGTGCTGTATGCATAATTGGATTGCACATATAAAAAATCATCGTGCATTTTTTCTGCTATTTCTCGGTTTTTTGATTCTGGGATTATCTATCTATAAAGATTACGGTATAAGTACAGATGAAGGCACACAACGAATCATTGCTACTAAAAATATTCGTTATGTTACAGGCGAAAGCGATGAGCTTTTAACGTTTCAAGATAGAGATTATGGCGTGGCATTTGAAGCGCCCTTGTTGATTTTGGAGTATTCTCTATTTAAAAATGACTATCATAAAATTTATCCGTTTCGACATTTAATGATTCATTTGTTTTTCCTGTTTGGAGCATTTATTTTTTACTTTCTTGCTTATGAAGTTTTTAAAAATAAATGGCTCGCACTTATCGCTTTTTCTCTATTTATTATACATCCAAGAATATTTGCCCATTCATTTTTCAATTCAAAAGACATTCCTTTTATGGTGATGCTTATTGTGGTAATGTATTCTGCGCTAAAAGCGTTTTCCAACAAGAAAAAACGATGGTTTATACTTTTCGGAATAGCGTCCGCAATTCTTGTAAATCTTAGGATTGTTGGAGCGCTATACCCTGTTTTATTTATTTACTTTTTTATTTATAACGAAAAAAAAAATATAACGTCTGCACTTAAAAACGTAAGTATTTCAGCAATTGTTGGTGCGATTATTCTTTATGTCATTTGGCCATTTTTATGGAAAAATCCGATAGAAAATTTTATTCAAGTGATAGAAAATATGTCTAAATTTAGATGGGAAGGCGATAAAAATTTTCTGTTTGGCGAATACATTTCTGCGCGTAATTTGCCATGGTATTATCTGCCTGTTTGGATTGGAATTACCACCCCAATCATTGTCTTGATTTTGTTTGTAATTGGCATGACATCTTTCTATAAAAACAACGCTGTTTTATTAACAACAGTTGCTTTATTGACGCCTGTTTTGGCAGCCATTCTAAACAACTCTGTGTTATATGACGGATGGCGACATTTTTATTTCATTTATCCGTTAATGGTAATTATTACGGTAAATGGTATTTCATTTTTAAGACAAAAAATCAATGAAAAATATGTTTATGCTTTTGTAGGAATTTCAATGTTGCCCGTTGTTTATTTTTCGATAAAAAATCACCCTTTTCAACAAGTATATTTTAATGAACTGGTGTCAAAAAAAGAAAATCATTTGCTAAGAAATTTTGAACGCGATTATTGGGGAGCATCCTTTTATCAAGGGCTAAAAAAATTAAAAATCGTTTCGGGAGAAGAGGATACCATTGTTTATCATTCTAACATTCGCGTGGGAGAGATGAATAGATTGCGTTTTCACCCAAACAAAAAACCATTTTTAAAATACGTTTCTACGTTAGATTCTGCGAATTATTTTATTACCAATTATCGTTGGCATCCTCAAGAGTATGAGTTTGAACATAAATTATTCGATATTCGCGTTCAAAATAGCCCTATTATTACTGCTTGGAAAATAAAATAACATACGAACTAACTATTGTTGTGCCTTGTTTTAATGAAGCAAAAAAATTGTCTGTCAACGATTATATTTCTTTTTTAAAGGAAAATCCAACCTGTTTTATCTGCTTTGTAAATGATGGTAGCACGGATGAAACATTTAAAATATTAAGTACTTTACAAACACCATTTTCAAACCAAACACACATTGTAAATCTTGAAAAAAATGTAGGTAAAGGAAATGCCGTAAGAGAAGGTGTACAATGGATTTTAAAAAACACAAACGCTAACAACATTAGCTATTTAGATGCTGATTTAGCGACATCTTTTGGTGAAATTTTACGCTTAAATAATCTATTAAAAACTGATCCACAACTGCAATTAGTTTTTGGCTCAAGAATACTTACATTGAGCAATTCTATCGAGAGAAAAAAATACAGACATCTTATTGGAAGAATAATAGCCACTTGCATTTCGTGGATTTTAAGCGAGAAGATTTACGACACACAATGTGGCGCAAAAGTGATGACGAAACAATGCGCTGAATTGGTTTTTTTGAAACCATTTTTAAGCCGATGGCTATTTGATGTAGAGCTACTAAAACGCATCAAAACACACTTTGGGAACTTGAACAAAACCCTTGAAGAACCACTTAAATACTGGGAAGATAAAGGAAAATCAAGCGTGAGTTGGAGTTATGGTATTTTTGTGTGGTGGGATTTGATACGCATAAAATTAAGCCGCTAATTACTTACTCCACAAATTATATTTCAAAATACACCAAATAGCTCTAAAACCATCTTTCCATCCAATTTTTTTACCCTCTTCGTACGTGCGCCCGTAATATGAAATGCCTACTTCATAAATGCGGATTTTAGGTACGCGTGCCAGTTTAGCCGTTACTTCTGGTTCAAAGCCAAAACGTTTTTCTTTTAAATCCAATGCTTGTGCAATTTTGGTGTTCATCAACTTATAGCACGTTTCCATATCGGTTAGATTTAAGTTAGAAAATGCATTGGAAAGATGCGTTAAAAATTTATTCCCAATGGAGTGCCAAAAGAATAAAATTCTGTGCGGATTGCCACCCATAAAACGTGAGCCAAAAACCGCATCAGCCACACCTTCTACAATGGGTTTTAGCAAATCGTTATACTCGCGTGGGTCGTACTCTAAGTCGGCATCTTGAATGATTAAATACTCACCCGTAGCTAATTCAATACCTTTGTGTAAAGCCGCGCCTTTGCCCATATTAAATGGCTGGTGAAACAATCGAATATCCATGTCAGAATTATTAGAAACATAATTTTCCAAAACCTCTTTGGTGTTATCCGTTGAGCAATCATTTACAATAATTATTTCTTTTGAAATATTATTAACGAGTTTAACTTCCTTCACTTTATTTAAAATATGGTGAATGGTTTTTGCCTCATTGTAAGCGGGAATAATTATGGAAAGTTTTGTTATCATTTTTTTTAAAGTTCTTCGCTAAAGCGCATGTGTTTAACAGATTCTCCGGAATTTTTAAGTTCTAAAAGGGCATCTATACCAATTTGCAGATGTTTTTCTACAAACGATTTGGTAACCGACTCATCACTTTTTGACGTTTTTACGCCTTCGGGAATCATCGGATTATCAGAAACCAGCAACAATGACCCTCTTGGTATTTCATTAATAAATCCAACAGTAAAAATAGTTGCCGTTTCCATATCAATTGCCATTGCTCGTGTTATGCGAAGGTATTCTTTAAATTCTTCATCGTGTTCCCAAACCCTACGATTGGTGGTATACACGGTTCCTGTCCAATAGTCCAACTCGTGTTTTTTTATCATGGACGAAACCGCTCTTTGCAAACGAAACGAAGGTAATGCAGGAATTTCTGCAGGCAAATAATCATCACTTGTTCCTTCGCCACGAATGGCAGCAATTGGTAAAATTAAATCACCTAATTTATTTTTTCTTTTTAATCCACCACATTTTCCTAAAAACAATACCGCTTTGGGCTGAATAGCAGATAGTAAATCCATAACAGTAGCCGCCATGGCGCTTCCCATACCAAAATTAATGATGGTAATGCTCTCGGCAGTTGCTGAAGACATGGGTTTGCTTAATCCTTCAACGTCTACGTTAAATTTTTGAGCAAACATTTCTACGTAATTTTGAAAATTGGTTAACAAAACATATTGCCCAAAAGACTCAAGGGATTTACCTGTGTATCTAGGCAACCAATCGTTTACTATTTCTTGTTTGGTTTTCATGTGTGGTCAATTTATTTCAATGGTCACATGGAACTTCATAAATTTTTAAACTGCTTATATCTGTTTCGCACTTCAAAATTTATGACGTTTCATTAAAAGTCGTAATATTGTGTAAATATAATTAAGATTTAAGTATTTATGTTTCGATTATTATTTTTCGTTGTTATCTTTTCTATATCTATTTTCGGTTGTAGGCAAAAAGCCCAAGAAGGCTCGAGTGAACTGAAAAAAATAAACCTCTCGCTAAATACTTCCGATTTTAAATTTATCTATAATCATCCACATAAAGATACGAACATAACTGTTTTTGTCACTTATAACGAAAAATCAGATTCGGCTAAACTTCGCATACGCGGAAGCAGTTCGAGAGATTATGACAAAAAATCTTTGAAACTCACGTTCAGCAACAAAAAATTATTTGGCGAAAAAAAAATAAATCTCAACTCGGAGTTTACAGACAAAAGCTACGTTCGTCAAGTTCTATCCACCAAGCTGTTTCAAAAATCTGGACAAGAATGTTTCGATGTTGAGCATGTTATTATCAACATCAATGATACTTTTTCTGGCGTTTATCTTCTAACTGAAAACATGGACAAGTCATTTCTTGAAAAAAATAATCTCCCTAAAAATGGAAATTTATATAAAGCCACGCATGACGGTGCGTGTATGAGTGCTTATGATGATATTGAAAAAAAGTGGGAGAAAAAAACCAATAAAAAAGAATCGTGGAATGATTTGAAAAAACTGATAAAAGAAGTCAACACCATTCCCTCAAAAGAGTTTCATTTTTGGTTAAAACAAACGTTTGACTACGATGAGCTAATAAATTATGTTGCCACAAATATGCTCATTGCAAATGGTAGTACGTATTATCACAACTACTATTTGTATCATAATTTAGAAACTAATAAATGGAAGCTTTTGCCGTGGGATTTAGACAAAACTATTTCCTATTATTCGTGGATGCCTTACCAGCACAATCGTACGTCAAGCAATTGGGAATCGGACAATCCTTTGGTTGAAAAAATGTTGATAAACGATGTGGTGTATAATGACATTATTGAAAGAATAAAAGTACTGGGAAAAAATGTATTTTCTCCGGCTTATACAGATCACTTAATTGATAGTTTAGAACACGTTTTGGCACCTTATATCGAATTAGATTCTACCGATAAAATTTCGAGCATTAATGAGTGGAAAGATCAACTAAAAAAAGAAAAAGAATTTTTAGACAGCCATCCTAAACAAATTTTAAAGCAGCTAGAAAACTACCCAAGGGGTTTTGAAGTAGAACAAACACCAAGGTTTATTTTTCCTGAATTTACTTTAGTTTGGAATAGAAGCAAACACCCGAAAAGCAAACTCGTAAAATACAAATTACTTATAAGTCACGATTTTGATTTTGGAGATTCTATTACTTTAAGCTATGAGCTTTCAGACACGTCTTTTATGCTGCCAAAAACACTTTCAATGAATGAAAAATATTTTTGGAAAGTTATTGCAATCGATGGAGAAAACGAAACAGAAGGCTTTAACACAAAAAACTTTTTTACCCTAAAACACGCTAATGAAATTAGTTCTTTTGACGGTGTTCTCACAAAAGAAAAATCCCCATATATCATTCACAAAAAAGTTATTCTTGAAAAAAATAAAACCCTTGTTATAGACCCCGGAGTAATTATTTATATGAATAATGAGGCAGACATAGACGTTTTTGGAAATATTACAGCAAAAAACTGTGCGTTTATTTCTCTAAAAAAAGAAGGTAGTTTTAACTCCATTGAATTTTTAAACACTAGCACGTCATCTTTTAATGATGTTTCTTTTAAAGACGTGAATCTTCCCATTCATGCTGCAAAAGTTAGTTTTGACAACTGCACGTTTATTTCCGAAAAAAGAGCTCTTTATGATGGGCAAAGAATCTCTCTAATTTGGTCGAAAGGCGGAGAAGTAAGTATAAAAAACTCTTACGTAAGAGGTAATGGCACGGGTGAAGGAATAAATCTCAATTACTCAAAAAGTGAAATAAAAAATAACTTCATCTGCTCAATTCCCGATGCCATTGAGTTAATTGATGTTACTGATGGAATAATCGAAAATAATTATGTGATAGCCTCTCAAGATGATGCTATTGATTTAAATGGCTGTAAAGATGTTTTAATTAAGGGGAATATTCTTGTTTACAATAACGATAAGGGCATTTCTATTGGCGCTGAACAATACGGAAAATCTATCAATATAATCGCAGCAAACAATCAAATTTTGTTTAATAAAATTGCCGTTTCTGTGAAAGATAGTTCTGACATTACGTTAAAACGCAACACCATTACAAATAACAAAATTGGCGTAGAAGCATACAAAAAATTGGAAACGTATAGGGTTGGCGGAAAAGCTACGTTAAAAAACAATAAAATTGAAAATAATTCTGAAAATTTAAAGCAAGATAAGTGGTCTGAAATTGTTAACTAAACCTTCATCTCAGGCACTTCGTCTTCTATAATTAAATTAGCTTCTGTAACCGATTTGATGTAATCAACAGTTACACCAGGTGCGCGTTCAAGAAGCTTAAATCCTTTGCCTTTTATCACTTCTAAAACAGCCAAGTCTGTAACTACTTTTTTAACGCAGCCAACGCCCGTTAAAGGTAGTGTACATTTCTTTAAAATTTTTGATTCACCTGCTTTGTTAGCATGCATCATGGCTACAATAATATTCTCTGCCGAAGCCACTAAATCCATGGCTCCGCCCATACCTTTTACCATTTTTCCTGGTATTTTCCAGTTGGCTATATCTCCATTTTCTGAAACTTCCATAGCACCTAAAACCGTAAGTTGCACATGCTGTCCTCGAATCATAGCAAAACTCATTGAAGAATCAAAAATACTTGCGCCTGGCAAAAGTGTTACGGTTTGTTTGCCCGCATTAATCATGTCTGCATCTTCTTCGCCTTCAAACGGAAATGGACCCATGCCTAAAATTCCATTCTCTGATTGAAACTCTACGCTAATGCCTTTCGGAACATAATTCGCTACCAATGTTGGAATACCAATACCAAGATTTACATACCAGCCATCCTTTAATTCTTGCGCTATGCGTTGCGCTATTTGATTTTTATCTAATGCCATACAATTTGAAAATTCGATAATTTGAAGATTTGAAAATTATTTTTTCGATGAGGAAATAATTTTTGAAATCACTTTTATTATTGGTTTTAATTTTTCTTTTAACTCTTTGGTATTAGGATAATGTTCTGATTTGCTACACAGCTCCAACCAATACTCTAATTCATCCGCCTCTTTAGCAGCAATTTTAAACTTATGAATAAAGTCTGCTTTACTCTCAGCATTTTGTGCTTCTCTTATATTTGCACCAATTGATGTTCCAGAGCGAAAAACCTGACTTGCCATTTCGTATTTATTCATTTTTCTAAGTTCTTCGGAAAAAGAAATTATTTCTAATGCAAAATCAAATGTTAAGTTAACAATTATATTTTCTTTATCGTCTCTCACTAATTAATTTTCAAATTGACACATCTTCAAATTCTCAAATTAGCTCTTTGAGCGTACAGTTCTTTGTTCAATTCTCTTCTCATAACTATTCCCTTGAAAAATGCGTTGCACAAAAATTCCTGGAGTGTGAATAAAATTAGGGTCTAATTCCCCTGGCTCAACAAGCTCCTCTACTTCAGCAATGGTAATCTTACCTGCCATAGCCATTACTGGGTTGAAATTTCGAGCCGTGCCTTTGTAAATTAAGTTGCCAAATTTATCTCCTTTCCATGCTTTTACAATGGCAAAATCTGCTGTCAAGGCATTTTCTAAAATGTATTTTTTGCCGTTGTATTCTCTTATCTCCTTTCCTTCTGCTACTTCTGTTCCATATCCCGCAGGGGTGAAAAATGCAGGAAT
>JBKHVV010000047.1:0-16291 GCA_046569885.1 Bacteroidia bacterium | reverse complement strand
AAAATCTTGCGTTGTTACAATTCTATAATCTTTAATAAAAAGCTCTGCTCTTAGCTGAAAATTTCCGATTCCAAAATACGCATGATGTCCACCACCAAAATTCAGCCAAGACTTACTAAATATTGAACCTTTATCGAAAATTTTTGTTTTAGAATCAAATAATTTCTTGAAATTTTCTAATTCTTCTCTAGCATATTTTATTGCCTCTTCCGATTCTTGAAGTTGAATAATTTTTTTCTTGTTTTCTATTTTATTTAATAAATTTTGATAGCGGTCTTCAACTGTTATTTCTTTAAGTTTATAAACAATTTACTCTTTCCATTACAATGGAATTTGATTACTTTTCTTATTTTACTCATGTCTGTTATTTTATTTGCCATAATTCGTTTTTTGAACGAATTTATGGGCTATAACATCATGAAAAAATTATAGTTTTTTGGTGGTCAATTTACTCCGAAATTGGGTGGTCAATTTCAAATGGAAAGTCCTGGTCAGTTTGCTCCGAAATGGGTGGTCAGTTTACACTGGAATTAAATGGTCAATTTGACCGTTTTTTCCACCCAACACCCTCCAGCGGGGAACACAACTTTTAAAAACGACTTTCAACCTTAAACTTTACAACTTTCAACTCTAACGATACTTCGTAAAAATCTCGTTTGCCATGCGCATGGCTTCTTTTAGCGCATCTTCGTTTAGTCCTAAATCGATATTCTTTGAAGAAAAATAGCTAATCATATTCTCGGTTGGCATGTTGCCTGTGAGTTCGTCTTTTGCCATTGGGCATCCGCCAAATCCCATAAGGGCGCCATCAAATCTGCGGCAACCGTTTTCGTAGGCAGCTTCTACCTTTTCTAACCAAGTGGTGGGTGTAGTATGCAAATGTGCACCAATTTCTACACTTGGAAATTCAGGAATTACTTTAGAAAATAAATAAGAAATAGATTCCTTATTTGAAGAACCAATGGTGTCAGAAAGTGATAATACATCAATATCAAAACGCTCTATTAATCGTTCTACCCAATGTGCTACAATGTAAGGGCTCCAGTCTTCATCGTAAGGATTGCCAAATGCCATAGAAATGTAAACCACCAGCTTTTTATCTTTCTTTTTTACAAGATTGGAAATATTTTCTAAACGTTGCAACGAATCTTTAATGCTGCTGTTGATGTTGCGTTTTAAAAACTCTTCGGAAATAGAAAACGGAAAACCGATGTAGCTAATTTCATCGTGTAGTAAAGCTTCTTCTGTGCCACGTTCATTACCAACAATAGCCAATAATTTTGATTTAGAATTTGTCAAATCTAATTTCTCTAAAACTTTAGTAGTATCGCTTAGTTGAGGAATGGCTTTTGATGATACAAAACTTCCAAAATCTATAGTATCAAAACCAACGTTTAATAATTGATTAATGTAAGCAATTTTTGTTTCGGTAGGAATAAAAGCGTGCAAACCTTGCATGGCATCACGTGGGCATTCTACTAATTTCATGCTGACCTCCTTTTTAAAATGGCTTTATTTATTTGCTTTACCAATGATGGTCCTTCGTAAATAAAACCTGTATACACTTGCACTAAGGTAGCACCTGCATTTAATTTTTCCAAAGCATCTTCTGCACTATGTATCCCTCCTACTCCAATTATTGGAAATGCTCCATTAGATTTTTGGTGTAAATATTTAATCACCTCTGTAGATGTTTTGGTAAGTGGTTTACCACTTAAACCACCGTTTCCAATGCGGTTTAAGTCATATTCGGAAGTAGATAAATTTTCTCTTGAGATACTTGTATTGGTAGCAATTACGCCATCTGTTTTCGTGGCGATAATTACTTCGATGACTTCGTCTAATTGTGTTTGGTTTAAGTCTGGGGCGATTTTTAACAAGATAGGTTTTGGCTTCTCAAAGGTGTTATTTATCTGTTTTAATTCCGAAAGCAAATCCATCAAAAAATCTTTGCTTTGCAATTTTTCCATTTTACCAACATTAGGGCAACTTACGTTTACCACAAAGTAATCCACCACATGGTGCAATGCTTTGAAACAGTAAATATAATCTGCTTTTTCGTCAATAGTTAATGTGTTTTTTCCAATGTTTCCACCTATGATGATGTTGGTTTTTCTATTTTTTAATCGTCTTACAGCAGCATCAACACCTTTATTATTGAAACCCATACGGTTGATGAGCGCTTCATCTTTTTTTAGTCGAAATAAACGTTTAGGAAGATTACCTTGCTGTGCTTTTGGTGTAAGTGAACCTATTTCTATAAATCCGAAACCAAAATTTGACAGTTCATTATAGAGCAATGCATCTTTATCGAAACCTGCTGCTAATCCTATTGGAGATGGAAACTTCAAGCCAAATACTTCTGTTTCTAAACGTTTATTGGTAACCGTGTAGTGATTTTTTACAAGTTGTTTTATTAAAGGAATATTCAAAAATATTTTTAGAAACTTGAAGGAAAAATGATGTACTGCTTCGGGGTCGAAAAGAAAAAGTAGCGGTCGTATAAGCAGCTTGTACATAATGTTGCTGCAAAGATAGCTATTTTTTTAGGAGCTTACTTGTGAGCACAATTTTATCACCATCAGAAACTTTTACTAAGTAAATACCTTCTTCTAAACTTGATGGAATATTTATTTTGTAATAGCTCAAATCCTTTTCTAAAACGAGTTCTCCCAAGATATTGTAAACAGAAAGTGTGTGATTAGCATTTACAGCACCACCTATTCTAATTTCATCCGTTGCAGGGTTTGGATAAATGCTGTATGGATTTTTTAGATGCTTGTTGGTATCAAGCGTCCCACAAACGTTTAACGATGCATCTGGTTGTAAAATATACAAGCCATTTTCCATATCGGAAGCAATAATATTACACGAAGGCAGCCATGGATAAACGCCCCAACAGCCATTAAAACCACTACCCGAAAAAGCAGGTGAGGTATCATAACGCGCAACTTCCACCATGTTTCCTTTGTCAGAAACATCGTGAACGATTACGCCATCTCGGTAGTAGGACGTTACAATAAAATCATTTATAAAGTGCGTATTATGTGGAATAACATCTGTGCCAGTAGTGGTTCTGATTCTGTCTGTTTCGGTAATGTCTGTTGGGTCGGTTACATCGTATTCTGTAAGAAAAGCCCCCGAAACTTCATCGGTAGTATATACATAATTCAAATCATCAGAGAACCAAATATTATGAGATTTTTTATTAGGTGTGTCTTTTACACCCAACAAAATTGGATTTGATTTATCGCTTACATTCCACATTGCAATAACGCCAACACCTATATTGGCTGTAAATAAAGTGTTGTTTTTTGCCACACCATCGTGTACATAATCTCCATTAATAATACCTGCTTCGGTAGGATTTTTAGGGTCTGAGTTTAAATCTAAAATAAACGCTCCTTTATCTCCTATATTCGCACCAAATAAGTAGCAAAAACCATTTTCGTCTATGTACAAATTGTGTGCTGAGAGGTCGTTTCCATCTGTTGTAGGTGTTGTCGGATTCCACAACGTTGTAATCAAATTTGGATTTGATGGCAATGTGCTTAAATCAATAATCAACAAACCTTGTTTGGCCTCTGTCGTTACATAAGCATGATTGTTCCAAGTTTTTATATCTCTCCATAGAGAGTTCATTCCTGGCTCAAAAAATACTTCAATAGGATTGGCAGGGTCGGTTACATCTACTATGGAAGTTCCATTATTTAGCCCAACAATGGCATATTCATTGCCTTCACTATCTACCCAACCCCAAATATCACTTCCGCCTGTAGAGTGGATTGATGTCAAGTTTAAATAACCTACTTCTTCTAAGTTATAGTTTTGCGAAAAAACGCCACCAACGCCAAGCATTAGAGATAATGCTACTACAATTTTTTTCATCTTACGAGTATATTTTATGTAAAAATAACAAAAAAATGCCAAACTATTTAGTCAAAAGTTCGGCATTAGTGGATTTCTAAATAAAATTACGCCTCTACTAGCAAGCTGTCAATTACTTTATTGAATAACTTACTAGGGCGCATGGCTTGTTCAGTAAGTTGTGGATTAGAATGGTAATAACCACCAATGTTTAGTTTTTGACCTTGTACAGCAATTAACTCTTCCACTATTTTATTTTCGTTAGAGGTTAATTCATTAGAAATCTCTGTAAAGATTGCCTTTAGTTCTGCATCATTATTCTGAGCAGCCAACGCTTGCGCCCAATAAAGCGTTAAATAAAAGTGCGAACCACGGTTATCAATCTCTCCTACTTTACGCGCTGGAGATTTATCATTGTCTAAAAATTTCTCAACGGCTTGGTCTAAGGTTTCGGCTAATACTTGTGCTTTTTTATTGTTAAAGCGCTCTGCTAAATGCTCTAAAGAAACGGCCAATGCTAAAAATTCTCCTAGGGAATCCCAACGTAAATAGTTTTCTTCAATAAATTGCTCAACGTGTTTAGGCGCAGAACCTCCAGCACCTGTTTCAAACAAACCACCGCCATTCATTAACGGAACGATGGATAACATTTTGGCACTTGTGCCTACTTCTAAAATTGGGAATAAATCCGTTAAATAATCACGCAATACGTTACCTGTTACCGAGATGGTATCTAAGCCCTTTACAATGCGCTTTAACGAAAATTTAGTGGCTTCTACAGGAGATAAAATTTTAATTTCTAATCCTGCGGTATCGTAATTTTTTAAGTAAGTGTTTACTTTTTTAATGAGTTCTCTATCGTGTGCTCTCTTTTCGTCTAACCAAAAAATAGTCGGTAGATTAGTCGCTTTGGCTCTATTTACAGCCAACTTCACCCAATCTTGAATAGGCGCATCTTTCACTTGGCACATTCTAAAAATATCACCTTTATTTACCGATTGTTCTAAAAGTATTTTGCCATCGACATCAACTACACGCACAGTACCTTTGGCACTTAACTGAAAGGTTTTATCGTGCGAACCATATTCTTCTGCTTGTTGTGCCATCAATCCAACGTTTGATACACTACCCATAGTAGCTGGGTTTAGCGCACCATTTTGTTTACAGAAATCTATCGTAGCTTGGTAAACACCTGCATAACATCTGTCTGGAATTATTGCTTTTGTATCTTGCGATTTTCCTTGTGTATTCCACATTTGACCTGAGTTGCGAATCATGGCAGGCATTGACGCGTCAACAATTATATCTGAAGGAACGTGTAAATTGGTGATGCCTTTGTCAGAATTTACCATCGCCAATGCAGGGCGGTTAGCATAAAGCGCATCAATAGCTGCTTTAATTTCTGCTTCTTTAGCGTGACCTGAAATTTTGTTGTATAAATCGCCAATACCATTGTTAGGTGAAATGCCTAATTCATTTATCACATCAGCATATTTCTCGAATATTTCTTTGTAAAATGCTTCTACAAATACACCAAATAAAATTGGGTCAGATACCTTCATCATGGTAGCTTTCAAGTGTAGAGAGAATAGAACATCTTGCGCTTTAGCATCGTTAATTTGTGCTTGAGCAAATTGTTTTAACTTTTCGATATTCATTACCGAAGTATCGATAATTTCTCCTTCCAATAATTTTAAGTTGTCTTTTAATAATTTGGTTGAACCATCTTCGCCAACAAATTCAATACGAGTAGTAGTTGCAGATGGAAGCGTTAACGATGTTTCACTTCCGTAAAAATCACCATCTGTCATACTTGCTACATGCGATTTTGAAGAAGACAACCACGCACCCATTGAGTGCGGATGTTTCTTTGCATAATTCTTAACTGCTTTTGGCGCACGTCTATCAGAGTTTCCTTCGCGCAACACAGGATTTACAGCACTTCCTTTTATTTTATCGTAGCGTGATTTAATCGCTTTTTCATCGTCATTCTTTGGCTCTTCAGGATAGTCGGGTACTTTATATCCTTGTGCTTGCAATTCTTTTATAGCACCATTTAATTGAGGCAATGATGCAGAAATGTTGGGCAACTTAATAATATTCGCCTCTGGCTTTACCGCCAACTGACCAAGTTCTGTAAGGTGGTCACCCAATTTTTGGTTATCGTTTAAATATTCTGGAAAGTTGGCTAAAATTCTTCCTGCTAAAGAAATGTCTCTTGTTTCAACTTCAATGCCTGCTGTTGATGTAAATGCTTTTACGATTGGTAAAAATGAATAGGTTGCCAATGCAGGTGCTTCGTCTGTAAATGTGTAATGAATTTTTGGTTTTGATGACATGATAATTTAATTTTTTAAGTGAAAAAATTGCACACAAATTTAGCAATTTTAAAGAGTAATAATGTAAGAAATAATTGGAAATCCGAAAACAGGATTAAAATTTCCAGAAAATAAGCGTGAACCAACGAGCATAATTCCAAAATCAAACATTTCACCCTCTCTTCGTTTTCTAAAATATCTTATTCCTGGTCCTGCTATAAAAGTTTCAATTTCTGGAAAGTAAACGCCATCAACCAGAAGAGAAAGTTGGGGACGCACACGCTTATAAGCACCACCAGTGGCATAGTAAGTAGCTATTCCTACGCCATCAATATATAAAAGTCCATAACCTCCACCAATAGAAATATTTTTAGAGGGTGTGCCAGAAGTAATCACGCCAAAGGCAGAAGCAAAACCTAAATATTCTCTTGAATAAGTAGTGGTTAAACCCACAACACCTATTGCCCCTGTGAGATTGGAGCCTAATTCAAAACTACCTTTTGCAGAAACGGTTAATGGATTACCCCAAAATGAAGTACCAATACCTAAATCAATATTATCCGTTACGCCAAACTGACTATGCACATACAATCCGTAAGGCATATAAGCATTTGCCTCTCCTTTTTGCATGTTTAAGGCATTGGCAGAAAACAAATAGCGTGTGTAGTAAATTTCATCACCAAAATAGTTGCCAGCTTTCATTTTACCCAAATTATCTGCTTCGGTAATTTTAGCAATGTCTGTTTTTCTGATATAAATATCACCTATAGTGGTAGTTTTTAATAGAATTTCACGCGAATCATCTTTTACAATAAAACCCGTGTAAGATGAACCATCTTTCAACACCACATGATACGGTTTTTTTGAGGAATAAGTGCTTGTACTATCCGTTTCGTCTTGCGCTGATAATGCAAGCGGAAAAAAGAGTATTACTACTAAAAATATTTTGCCTATTAAAAACTTCATTAAAATAAAATCAAGGTAAAAGTAGAATAAAATTATCTTTGCACACATATTATATGGAGATTAAAAACGATTTAATTTTAAGAGCTGCTCGTGGAGAGCAAACCGAACGCACGCCTGTTTGGATGATGCGCCAAGCTGGGAGAATTTTAAAAGAATACAGAGCCGTTCGCGAAAGTTTGAGCGGCTTTAAAGAATTGGTAGAAACCCCCGAAAGAGCCGCAGAGGTTACCATTCAGCCTGTAGATATTTTAGGTGTAGATGCGGCTATTATTTTTTCTGACATTCTAGTAATTCCACAAGCAATGGGACTTTCCTATCAAATGGTAGAGAACAAAGGACCTTGGTTTGAAAATACGATTAAGACTATTGAAGACGTAAACAAACTAAAAATTGCCGATGCTGAAAGTGATTTAGCTTATGTTTTAGAAGCCATAAAACTCACAAAAAAAGAATTGAACGGACGTGTACCTATTATTGGTTTTGCAGGTGCTCCTTGGACTATTTTCAGTTATATGATAGAAGGTCAGGGTAGCAAAACATTTAGCGCTGCTAAAAAAATGCTGTACACTAACCCAGAATTGTCGCATACGTTGTTAGATAAAATTACACAATCAACCATCGCCTACTTAAAAGCGCAAATTAAAGCGGGTGCAGATATGGTTCAACTCTTCGATTCGTGGGCGGGTATTTTATCTCCAGCACAGTATACAGAGTTTGGCACAAAGTATGTTAGTACAATTTGCAACGCAATAACAGAAGTTCCTATTACTGTTTTTGCCAAGGGCGCTTATTTTGCCCGCGAAGAAATGGGAAAACTAAATTGTAACACCATTGGTTTAGATTGGAACATGAACATAAAAGAAAGTAGAAAATTGATAGGAAACAACAAAACACTACAAGGTAACTTAGACCCATGTGTGCTGTATGCCGATTTTAAAACGATAGAAAGAGAAACCATAAAAATGCTCAAAGAATTTGGTAGTTCCAAACATATTGCTAATTTAGGGCACGGAGTTTACCCCGATACCGATGTAGAAAAAGTGAAATGCTTTATAAACACCGTAAAAGAATACCAACACATATAAATAATACATTAAACTTTTAACTAAAAACAGCCATGATAAAAAATCATCTAACAATCATTACTCTATTTTTTGTCTTATTTTCTCAAGCACAGGAAGAAATGAACTTGGTAAAAAATCCAAGTTTTGAAGAATTAAAAGGCAAACTCAAAAGCACTGGAGGAATTGAATCTGCAACAGGGTGGAGTTCTAACACGCCAGAGAAAGCGGATTTATTTTCTAAAGACAAACAAGGACTACCCATTTCTGTACCTTCTAATAGTTATGGCAACGAAGAACCAGAAGATGGCAAAAACTATGCTGGCATATTCGCTTACAGCTATGGCAATAAAGGTCCAAGAACTTACATTACAGGTGAGCTTTCAGAACCACTACAAGAAGGACAAATGTACTGCGTAAAATTTTACGTTAGTTTGGCAGATTTATCTAAATATGCTGTAAACAATCTATCGGCTTATTTAACAAAAAAACCACCCACGAGAGATGTAAAAACGGACATCATTCTTGAGAAAGAAGAAGAAAAATCTTCACTGGTTTTTCATCCAACCAATCAAGTTTTCAACGCACGTTATAACTGGGAACCTGTTTGTGGAGTGTACATGGCAAAAGGCAAAGAAGACAAAATCGTTATCGGAAATTTTAAAAACAATATCGAAACCAAGTACGATAAAATGAAAAAATTAGAAGATGTAAAAGGAACACAAATTGCAGATGCATACTATTACATTGATAACGTACAAGTGTTTAGAATAGATAGTTTGCAACAATGCAACTGCATGATTAAAAAAGTAGATGCAGAGTTGCGCACCACCATTATTTATAACAAAACCGTTTCATCTGACGGTGCTTTGTCGTTAGAGCAAAAAATTGAAAATTCTACCATTTACTTTGATAATTTAAACTCTAAAATAGACCCTTCCATGATTAGAGATTTAGATGCTCTTGTAAAAATTATGGAAGAAAATCCAAACTTAAGATTAGAAGTAAAAGGACATAAAGATGGTGAAGAAACAAGAGAAGGTGCTGTGCAAGCAAAATACCAAATGCTAGATAAAGACCGCATAGATGAAGTATTAAGTTACTTAGTAAACAAAGGTGTTGACCGCTCACGGTTTACTTTAAGAGCCATTGGCTCACAAGAACCTGCCGATAAAGATGAAACAGAATTGGCAAAAGCTAAAAACAGACGCGTAGAATTTATTATCATAAAGTAAATCATTTTTAATTCTATATTTGAATCCTGTGGTTGATGTAAATCACAGGATTTTTTTATGCGAAAGTATTCTGCAAAAATACAAAACGGTTGGGCGTTTTACGATTGGGCAAACTCTGTTTATCCATTAGTAATTACCTCTGCTATTTTTCCAATTTTTTATGAAGGCTTAACCACCACCGAAGACAACAACACGGTATCTTTTTTCGGAAGAGAATTCATCAATACTTCACTTATTGCTTATGTAAGTTCTGCCAGTTTTCTGTTCATTTCATTGTTCTTACCATTGCTTTCTGGCATTGCGGATTACATTGGCAACAAAAAACGATTTTTGCAATTCTTCTGCTACTTAGGTGCTACCTCTTGCATGTGCTTGGCGTTTTTTAGTCCAGATAATTTAGAGTTGAGCTTAGTGGCATTTTTTATGGCAAGCGTGGGCTTTTGGAGTAGCTTGGTATTTTACAACGCCTATCTACCCGAAATTGCACCTGTAAGTATGCACGATAAATTATCTGCCAAAGGATATTCTTTAGGTTACTTGGGTAGCTCTACCCTACTTATTATCTGCTTAGCAATGGTACTTAGCGCCTCTAACAAAGAACAAGCCTTTATGTTTATGCGCATTGCCTTTGTGCTTACTGGCTTGTGGTGGATTGGATTTAGCCAAATTACTTACAGACGTTTGCCAAAAACACCTAAAAAAGGCAATGAAACCAACGTCATTTTTAAAGGTTATCACGAATTAAAATTGGTTTGGAAACAGCTCAAAAACAACCTACAATTAAAGCGCTATTTACAAGCCTTTTTTGTGTACAGCATGGCGGTGCAAACCATTATGATAATGGCGGTGTATTTTGGTGCACAAGAAATTGAGTGGCCCGATAAAGAAGCCTCACGAGGTGGATTAATCGCGAGCATTTTATTAATACAATTCATCGCTATATTGGGCGCATTTTTATTATCTAAATTCTCTGCCCTGTTTGGTAACATAAAAGCGTTGTTGGTGGTGGTGTTTTTATGGATTTGTATTTGCGTGAGCGCACTTTGGGTAAATACTCCTACTGAATTTTACCTTACCGCTGCCTCTGTGGGCTTGGTAATGGGTGGTATACAAGCCTTGAGTCGTTCTACGTATTCTAAATTATTGCCCAAAACAAAAGATACCGCCTCTTACTTTTCGTTTTACGATATTTCTGAAAAGATAGGTATTGTTATTGGCACGTTCTCGTATGGGTTTATACATCAACTTACAGGAAGTATGCGTAACTCTATTTTTGCGCTTATTGTGTTTTTTGTGCTTGGATTTATTCTATTGCTCAGAGTAAATAAAGGCAAAATACGCCCATCTGTAAAATAACAAAACTCCTATCGGTGCTATTAATTAAGTATGCTTTTTTATAATAGTTTTGTTTATTTATATTTAGAATTCATTTCGTTTTATTTTTCCACTTTCCGTTTCAGTAAACTGTTTGGTGTAAATAATTTGCTTTGGTTTTTCGTAAACGCTAAGGGAAGTTTTTGAAAAATCTATCGTCAATTCTTGTTCGCTTTCTACTACCAATACTACTTTCTCGCCTAATACATCATCGGGCAGTTTGCCAATAAAAAAAGGTTGAGTAATGAATGGCTCTAATTTTTTTTCTACTTCTTCGGGATAAATTTTTATTCCTCCAGAGTTAATCACATTATCAAATCGTCCTTTCCAAATAAATTGTGTGGGCGATAGAAGCTCAACTACATCGTTCGTCACCAAAGGACTTTCTAACAATTTTGGTGCATCTATTATTAAGCAGTCGCGTTCATCTTTCGTAAACGTAATGTTGGTCAATGATTCAAAATAATTTTGTTTGCCAATCTGTTTTAACGCTACATGCGAAGCGGTTTCTGTCATGCCATACGTAGAGTAATAGTTGCTTTTAACTTCACGTAATTTATTTTCTAAAGTGGTGTTGACTTCACCACCACCAATAATGATATTGGCAAAATATTCCAACGTTTTTTTGCTTGATTGCATCGCTTGTTGAGGCGTCAACGCTACAAAATGATAGCAGGTGCTTATCTGTTCTAAGGGTGAAGAAGTTGGTTTAATGGTTTTTACATCCATTCCTGAAACAAAGCCACGCACCAACATCATTTTTCCGCCAATAAATGCGGCAGGAATGCACAACAAAGCTTTGCTTCCTCCCGTTAAGTTAAAAAATGTGCACGTATTTTTTGCGCTTTCAACAAGTGTGTTTTTAGGAAGTTGTATTTCTTTTGGTTTACCGGTACTTCCTGATGTGTGCGTAATGATGTAGTTTTTATCATTGAGCCATTCTAAAACAAACGTGTAAATATGTTTTTCCCACTCTTCAAGTTGTTGACTTAACTTTTCATTGCAAAATGCACGCAGTTCATCACCCGAACGCGTAATGCCGTTTAGCGTTAGTGTGGTGTATGTTTTGTAATCACTCATTGAGTAGATGTAAATCCCATGCTTTAGTTGAACTGTACCATAAGTTTTCGCCCTGCAACTCCAATGGACAATCAAAGTTGTTGGTATAGAGTTGACCTGTTCCCAATCCTTGATACATGTTGGTGTTGAGCGTACTTGTAAATTGCGCAATAGCACTCAACCCAATGTTAGATTCAAGTGCAGAAGTAATCCACCAAGGAATGTTTTTTTGTTTTGCGAGCGTTATCCATTCTTGTGTAGCAGCAAAACCACCCACCAAACTTGGTTTTAAAATAATGTATTGCGGCTGGATAGTATCGAGTAGTTTTACTTTTTCTGATAATTCGTTTACACCGATTAATTCCTCATCTAAAGCAATCGGTAAAGGCGTAGTTTGACAAAGTTCTGCCATCGCTTTCCACTGCTTTGCTTTAATGGGTTGCTCTATAGAATGCAAATCAAACTCTGATAAACGTTGTAATTTATTCAAAGCATCATCTACAGAAAATGCTCCGTTGGCATCAACTCTAAGTTCAATATCGTCTTTGTTAAAGTGCGTGCGAATGTATTTCAGTAAAGAAATTTCTTTTTCAAAATCAATAGCACCAATTTTTAGTTTAACGCAACGAAACCCTTGCAAAATCTTGCTTTCAATTTGTTCAAACATTTGTTCTTTACTGCCCATCCAAATCAACCCATTAATTTTTATAGAAGCATTTCCTTGTGTAAAGGCAGTATCGAATAGTTGTTTTGAACCTTTATTTTTCAAATCAAGTAAAGCCATTTCTACACCAAACCGAATGGAAGGATAAGTAGACAATTCTTCTAAAGAAATGCTGTTGATGTTATCACACGCTTCTTGTAAAATGTCTTCGTAGTTTTCTACATCATCGTAACTCAAACCTTTAAGTAAACCACATTCACCAATACCAATGATGTTTGGTTCGTAAATGTTGTACACAAAAATAAACCACGATTCTTTAAATGATAAAACCCCGCGTGATGTGCCACTCGGGGTTTTAAAGTTGAGTTGATATTTTTTAAACGATGCTTTGAGCATTAAATGATATCAAAAACAATAAGCAAGGCATAAACTATAGCAAACAGCATTGCTAAGCCCGCAAGTTGAAAAAACCAAAAACCACTAATACCAATTAACCAAGCGATTAAATCTATCCAAAATTGAGAAGTAGCACCACCTGTTTTAATATACACCGCCACAGGAGAAAGAAAAATAGCGAGAATTACCAAAAGAACCATTTTTTCATCGGTATCTACTTCGGTATTGATGTTCTTGTTTAACGAAGAAAATATTTTTGTTACTCCCATCTTTTCTTTTGCAAGTGAGTTTTGTTTAGCTTGAATAACAACAGTATTGTTGTTTCTAATCTCTTTGGTAGAAACTTCCGATAATTTAATATTATTTTCTATACTATGTTTTTCAACAGAAGCAATTACCGTAGGTTGTCCTAAAATAGGAGTTGAAGTTTTTATTTCTTCATGTTTCGCCACCTGAGTTTCCTCTATTTTTTCATTTCTCACCGTAGTGTTTGGTGCTTTTATTTTTTTAGTAGAAGTAATGAAATATCCTTTACCGTGTTGTCTTTTGTGAATACTTACCGAGCAAGAAGATAGGATAATTACAGAGGTTGCAATTCCTAAAATGAGTTTTGATGTTTTCATGATAACTTTATTAATTGGTTTGAAACAAATTTAATCATTCTCTCGCGTAAAGAGCGAACTGTTGTAAATATTTCTTCGTCTTTCTAATTTTAAATCTTCCAATACAGACGCTTTAATATTTATTCTAAACATATAGCGTTTTTGTGGACCAAAAGGAACCCACTCAAAAGAAGCTTCCCAACAATGTAAATCTCGGTAAAGGTTTATTTGTGTAAACGATAAATCTTTTAGAGCCAAATCGTAGTTGGTAATCACGCCTAAGCGCCATTTTTTTGTGATATCAATGTTTCCATCAAAGCGAACAGAATTAGTAGTAAAAGCCGTGTCAATACTTGCAGTAATACTTCTTCTATAGTCGAATGAGTAAGAAATATTAGCATTCCACATAGAGGCAAAATTTCTCTGTGCGGCTTTTGTATTGTTTCGTAAATTAAATCCAACAGCGGTGTTTCCAGACATCAAGCTTCCAATTTTTCCTGTTTCGTCCAGTTGAAGTTTGTTTACCTTCAATCCATTTTCGTAGATGTATGGGTCAACTTGTCCGCTAAAATTTAGGGAAATTATCTTAAATAAATTGGTTCGTCCAGCAATGTTTAGGTTTGAAAAATTGAGTGAATCTCTTGCAATATCATAAGAGCTTCCAAAGGTTAGGTTCTCTAAAATGGATACTTTTTTGAACACCTCTTCATCTTCGTCAGAGTTTTTTAAATCTTTAATTTTTAGTTCTAATGAATTTACCAAGTTAAAATTCACGGCTCCCGATTCGCCTGTGGGTGCTTGTCCAAAAATACCAATAGCATAAGGTGAGTAATTAATTGTTGTGTTGGTGTTTGGGTTAAGATAACTTTTTTGATAGTCAAAATCTGGGCGATAACTATACCCAAAATTTGGACTAATTACATGACGTACCTTTGCTTTTCGTTTGCCTTGTAAAAATTTTGCAAAGCCGTATGTTCCATACATTGTGGTAGTAAGTGACGCGTTCAAATTATAATCCCAATTTCTGCTAAAACCTGTAACAGTATCTGTGTTTACATTCTCTGTTGTTGGATTCCAAGATTGTTGAATGGTTTGTAAATACCATCTATCGGTAAAATTACCACCAGCATTAAACGTGAAATTTTTAAAAATTTTTACGGGAGCATTCACCGCCAAAGTATGACGCATACCATTTCTCATATTGTTTGAGAGTAACCCCAAGTTATTTAAATCAATCAACGAATCGGCAATGGTGATGTCATTTTTAGCAACCGAACTCCAGGTTACGCCAATGTTTTCGTAGAATTTTTTATTGCCTGTTTTAACTTTTCTTAATCCAGCTAATGGATAAAAACGATTGACGTTAAAGGTGGCTTCGGGTAAAGTTGCATTTACAATTTTAGAAATATTATTTTGCGCGTGACGCAAGTTTACGGATAAGTTATAGGGCTTTCCACTCCACGATTTACCATAAGCGATGTTTGATTGAAAGGTGTTAGAAAGGTAGCTGTTTGGGTCTAGATTAATGGAATTTCTAAAGTTATCTCTACTTGAAATATTAACATCTGCAGAAAAATTGGTTCCAGGTCTCATGGCAGCATCTTGTCTATGATTCCATTGAATAGAAAACTCTTTATTTTCGTTGTATTCGGGAGTTTCTTTAAGTCCATTTTTAAATAAGTTGTACGTAAATTTTGACTCTCCAGAGTATTTGTACTTAGTATTATATCTAGTAATATTCCCTAAACCCCAACTCCCACCCGAAAAAATAGTGCCCAAAAATTGCATGTCTAATTGTTCACTAAATTTACGATAATAGCCTCCATTTGAAAGTGAAAATCCCCATTGCGCCACTTCTCCAAATTCGGGAATTATAATACCATTTGTGCCCCCTTTTTTGTTAGGAAAATAGCCAAAAGGCAATGCTAATGGCGTAGGAATATTCCCGATTTTCATAAAAAGTGGACCCGAAACAATTTTGTCGTTAGGAATTACAACCGCTCGGCTAAGCCTAAAGTGATAATGTGGTTCGGATTTATCGCAAGTGGTATATTTTCCTTTCCAAACATGAATATGATCGTTCTCGTGCTTTTTTATTTTTTCAGAATGTAAAAACCCTTCGGATTGTTCGGTTACAACATTAAAAATAACACCTTTTCTGGTTTCGGTGTTGTAGCGAATTTCATCCATTTCAAAATTTTCACCGCCTTCTGAAAGTAATGGTTTTCCAATTTTATTTCCTAAAGAATCAAGTGTATATTTTGCCACTACAAGATTGTCGTTATACCTAAATTCGATATAATCTGCTGTTATGGCAACATCATCGTAAGCCACAGAGGCATTGCCATACAGATAAATGACACCTTCTTTAAACGCAATTTTTGTAGAATCATCCGCTTTGTAATCTATTGTATACTCTAAGCTTGATTTACTAATGGTATCAACAGACTTTTCAATACTATCATTGGTTTGCGCATAAATGGAACGATAGTTGTTTATTAACATAAAAAAGAGAAAAACTAGCACAACTTTTATGAAAAAGTTACTACCAACAAGACTAATTTTGCTATATAAAAAAAACCGTTTCAATGTTTTTGAACAAATGACCATGCAATTAGAATACAATCACACTGCGAAGAAACGTATTTTTTCGCTTTTTCTTGCGCTGATGGTTTCTTTATTCGCACAATCGCAAACAGATATTGAATTGAAAACCGTTGTTATTGATGCTGGGCATGGCGGAAAAGAC
>JBKHVV010000046.1:0-16315 GCA_046569885.1 Bacteroidia bacterium | reverse complement strand
GCCGTTGTGTTATCCATTACAGATAAAAATGGGTGTACAGCGGTATCAGACCCTTTTATCGTAACCGTTTCACTGCCCAACGCAGATTATTCATTTGTTGCTAGTTCAAACAGTCAGGGTGCTGCGGCAAGCTGGACATGTCCCTCTGTAAAGGTGAATTTTTCAGACGCTTCCCAATCTATTGGCAATGTAACTGGTTGGAATTGGACTTTTGGTGATGGAAATTTCTCGGTTGACCAAAATCCAGAAAACTTATACGTGTTTGCAGGCGTATATGATTTAACATTTACCATAACAGACCAATATGGATGTACTTCAGATAGCATTACAGCACCTTTTCTAAATATAGATGGTCCACAAGGAAACCTTGTAGTAACCTCAGACCCTAATGCCACCTGTAACCAAACCTTTACATTCGAGATGACAGATACCTATAATGTAGCTTCATGGACATGGGTAATGGGTGATACCACTACTTTTGAAGGAGGTAACCCGATAGAATATACTTACAAAGAACCGGGAACATACACAGGAGTTCTCTTAATAAGAGATGATAAAGATTGCGAAGTGCCTTTACCCTTTACCGTTACATCTACCAACAATGGTATTACCGCAGATTTTATATTCACCCCTACTCCAACGGCTGATTTAGGGCAACTAGTAATTTTTACAGACCAATCATCTTCTCCATCACTTGGAGGAATTGTGCTTTGGGACTGGGAATTTAGTGATGGATACACAACTTCTAATGCTACTGGCGAGGATATAAAACATGTGTTTTCTCAAACAGATTCCTTGTACATAACTCTATCTGTTCAAGATGCAGAGGGTTGTTGGGATGAAATCACTAAAGTAATTTATATTGAAAATAATCTTTACATACCAAATATTTTCTCACCTAATGGTGATGACAAAAATGAAAAATGGTACATACCAGGAACTCCTTTCAAATCTTATGACATATTAATTTACAACAGATGGGGTTCGCTTATGTTTGAAGAGTCCAAACAGACGGATGGTAGTGAAGGTGGTTTGCATGTTTCGTGGGATGGAAGAAATAATGGTAAAGGACTTTGTTCGGACGGAACCTATTATTTTATTTTAAAAGGTACTTTAGTTGATGATACGGTTGTAGAACACACAGGATTTATTACTTTAGTAGACGGTAAAGATTAAAAAGACCTCATAAATTTTATTAACTTTAGCCCTTGCATGCGCAAGGGCTTTTTTTATATCGTTTTTCTATTGTTTTTTGCTCCATGTTTTGGACAAGACACAACCATGGTCAGTCAAAAGCGTAAAGTAAAATTTCTATTTGCGTTTGATGCCAGACGTTCGTTTATATTGGACAAAAACACCAAATTTAATGGGCTAAAACTTGGTGTAAGAGTGGGCGATGACTACCAAATTGGCATAGGTTTTTATGGCATGCAAGAACCGTTAATTCAACCTGCACTTTTAGATAAACAAAAATACCCTGATTCTAAAGACACCCTGATTTTTAATTTCGATTATACGACTTTTTTTTACGAAAGAATTTGGTATAAAACCAAACGTTGGGAACTAACCACGCCATTGCACTTTGGTATAGGGTCTCTTAAGTTAGATTACTTAACCGATACCATTCCACAAAGAAAAAATATTGTAAAAGGAGCAGCATTTACAACAGAATTATCGTTTGTTGCACAGTACAAAGTATTCAGATGGTTTGCTATTGGTACAGGTGTTGGTTACCGATGGTTTCTGGTAAAAGATAAACGCACAAAAGATGCGTTAAACGCTCCCGTTTACATTATACAATTCAAAGTTTTAGTGGGCGAATTATTCAGAATGGCAACTAAAAAAGAAGATAATAGTGAGTGGTAATTTATTTGACATAGAAGAAAGAATTGCTACTCTAAGAGAAGAACTCAACGAGCATAACTACAAGTATTATGTGCTTAATGAACCTTCTATTTCAGATTATGAATTTGACATGAAATTGGAACAGTTGATTCGCCTAGAACAAGAGTATCCTCAATTTCAAGATGACAACTCACCAAGTAAACGAGTGGGTGGAGACATTACCAAATCCTTCCCAACAGTGAAACATAAGTATCCGATGCTTTCATTATCTAACAGTTATTCTATGGAAGAAGTAAGAGAATTTGACGAACGCGCCAAAAAAACGTTAGAAGCATCGCCAGAATATGTTTGCGAATTGAAATACGATGGCGTAGCCATTGGTATTACCTATAAAAACGGAAAGCTATTTAGAGCTGTTACACGTGGTGATGGTTCCGAAGGCGAAGATATTACCGCCAACGTTAAGACCATTCGCACCATTCCACTTACGTTAAAAGGTAATTTTCCTCAAGAATTTGACATTCGTGGAGAGATAATTTTTCCTTTAGATGCTTTTAACAAACTCAACGAAGAACGCAGAAAGCAACAAGAACCCGAATTTGCTAACCCAAGAAATACGGCTTCAGGAACGTTGAAACTTCAGGACTCATCCATTGTTGCTTCACGTGGGTTAGATTGTTATTTATATTCTTTGTACTCAGACGAAAAATTATTTACCAATCATTACGATGCGGTATTAACCGCTGCACAATGGGGATTTAAAATTCCAAGCGCTGAAAAAAAGTACATGTTTAAAGCATCATCTATTGATGAAATTGAGCAACACATCAGCTATTGGGATAAACACAGAAATAACTTGCCGTTTATTATTGATGGCATCGTTATCAAAGTTAACGATTACAATCAGCAAGAAATTTTGGGTTATACAGCAAAATCTCCACGTTGGGCAATTGCTTACAAATTTAAAGCAGAAAAGGTGTTGACAAAGTTAGTATCTGTTTCTTATCAAGTAGGTAGAACAGGCGCTATAACACCCGTTGCAAACCTTGCACCTGTTGAGTTAGGAGGAACTACCGTAAAGCGCGCCTCATTGCATAATCAAGACCAAATTGAAAAATTAGACTTGCGCGAAAACGATTTTGTGTATGTAGAAAAAGGTGGAGAAATTATTCCCAAAATTGTTGGTGTAGAAGAAAGCAAACGAGACCATCATTCACAAAAAATTCAATTTATAAAAAACTGCCCTGAATGTGGTTCGGAGTTAGTTCGAAAAGAAGGCGAAGCCCAACATTTTTGCCCTAATGAGTATGGATGTAAGCCACAAATTATTGGAAAAATTCAGCATTTTATCGGTCGTAAAATGATGGACATTGATGGCTTAGGAAATGAAACCGTTGAGTTGCTTTACGACAATGGCTTGGTTAAAGATATTTCCGACTTATACACTTTAACCAAAGAGCAAATTTTACCTTTAGAACGCATGGCAGAAAAGTCTGCGCAAAACTTAATTGATGGTATTGAACAATCTAAAACAGTTCCATTTGATAGAGTGTTGTTTGCTTTAGGCATTCGTCATGTAGGCGAAACTGTGGCAAAAAAATTAGCCAAACATTTTAAATCAATTCAAGCTATTTCTACAGCTACTTTTGAGGAACTGTGCGAGGTTGATGAAATAGGTGATAAGATTGCGCAAAGCGTTATTAACCATTTCAATGATGATAAAAACCGAGAAATAATTGAAAAACTGATTGCAGCAGGGCTTAACTTTGAACTCAAAGAAACGGAACAAACCAAAGATACGCTTAAAGGAAAAACCTTTGTGGTGTCTGGAGTTTTTGAAACTTTTTCGAGAGACGAGTTAAAAGATTCTATCGAAAAAAATGGCGGAAAAGTGGTAAGTTCTATTTCTAAAAAAACCGATTTTGTAATTGCCGGAGAAAATATGGGTCCAAGTAAATTACAAAAAGCACAAGAGCTTGGCGTGAAAATTATTTCCGAACACGATTATAAAAATATGATAACCTAATGGCATTAATTAAAAGTAAAGCGATAGGAAGATATATGTTAAAGAAGTATCATCCGGATACTTCCTTAAAACCTTTGGTGAAAAATTTAGACGAAGCCAAAAGTTTAGGGCTCATTTTTGCTGCGCACAACGAAAAAGAATTTCGTTTAGCAACGGAATATCTTAAAATTATCAAAGAGGAGTATGGCATTATGAATGTGCGTGCTTTTGGCTACTATCCTTATAAAGATGAATTGCCATTTTTAAAACGTACTGTTCAAGTTGATTACTTTACAAAGAAAGACCTTAACTCTTACTACAAACCAGAAGGCAAATACATTAACGATTTTTTGAAAGAAAAATTTGACGTATTGATAGACCTTTCTGAAAACGATTTGTTGCCTCTGCAATTTATTTTACGCATGTCTAAAGCGCGATTTAAAGTTGGAAGATATTCAGAAAAAAATCTTCCTTTTTACGATTTGATGATTGACGTAAAAAATAAATCGTTGGCATATTACATCGAACAAGTTACCATTTATTTAACCACTATAAACAAGAAGATTTCTTATGAATCCCTTTAGAGGAGCGGGTGTAGCATTGGTTACACCATTCAACGAAAAATTAGACATTGATTTTTCGGCACTAAAAAAATTGGTCGAATTTCAAATTTCTTCTGGTACCGATTATTTAGTAGTGATGGGTACTACAGGAGAATCTGCTACATTAGATGAAGCCGAAAAAAAAGCGGTTTTAGATTATGTTATTGAAGTGAATAATAAACGTTTGCCCATTGTTTTAGGACTTGGAGGAAACAACACAAAAGCACTTTCAGAAAAACTTTCAAAGTCTGATTTGTCTAAGGTTGATGGTATTTTGAGTGTAAGTCCATATTACAACAAACCATCGCAAGAAGGGATTTATTTGCACTATAAAGAATTGTCTCAAGCATCTTCAAAACCTTTGATTTTATATAACGTTCCGGGTAGAACGAGCTCAAACATTACGAGTGAAATTACGCTTCGTTTAGCTCATGATTTTAAGAACATTGTTGCCGTAAAAGAAGCATCGGGCAACTTAGAACAAGTGATGCACATCATAAAAAATCGTCCAAAAGATTTTTTGGTGTTGTCGGGTGATGATGCGCTTACATTTCCCATTATTTGTTGCGGTGGAGATGGCGTAATTTCTGTGGTTGCGAATGCGTTTCCAAAGAAATTTAAAGAAATGGTGTCGCATTTATTCCATAACGATTTGGCTAAAGCACGCGAAATTCAATATAGCTTGTTAGATGTCATCCACAACTTATACGTTGATGGAAATCCAAGCGGAATAAAAGAAGCATTACAGTATATCAATATCTGCAAAAATTACGTTAGACTGCCATTAACCAACGTGACTTCAAAAACAAAAGAGAAGTTAATCAAAGCGATTGATGACCATAATTAAGAAGAAGGGTTGAAAGTTCAAAGTTCAAAGTTGAAAGTACAAAGTCATTTCCATTATTCTTTAACGTATAGCAATCATTCTGGAGTTCCTACCTTTGAGTGGACAAAAAAGTTACGCCCCGAAGTGCTAACTTTAAATAAACATCCAATAATTTGCTTTTATGAGTTATCTTTGGCACTAATGTAATTATAGTGATAGATAGCTAAGTTTTGTGAATGTTTTTATTGCGCAAGTATTTTATCATATTATTTTTTCTTTCAAGTGTAAATAGTTACTCTCAAGTTTACTTTGGTGGTATTGATGTTGGTGGCTCTTACAATAAATTTAACGATAGTGATTCGCTTTCGTTTAACCCTGCATTTTCTCCAACTTTTGGCTTTACCATCAACAAAAATTTAAAGCCAAAATTATACGGAACGGTATCGGTTAATTTCACTCAACGAAACGGAACCGTTATTTCACCCAATCAAAAATACAAATCCTTTTTTGTTGATTGGCGCTTATCGTTAAAGTACAAACCTACTACAAAATTTTATTTGGAAGCAGGTGCTGTTGCGGAACAGTTTTTAGGAGGAAAAATTATTCGCTCTCAATCAAAATCAACGTTAGACGGTATTTTAAATAATCAAGTAAATCCGTTTTTTGGCGCTTCTTTCGATGTAAATTCTTATATGATTAACGCTAAGTTTTATGTACCAAGAGTATTGGTAAATGCGGGGAGTTTTAATCCTGTAAACCAATTCAAATATGCCGACTTAACAGTGACGATTCCTATAAAATCAAAAAAGGATAAAGAGCAGAAAGAAAAGGATGATAAAAGCGAAATACAAGCTCAAGAAAATATCAAAGAATTAAAAAGTGGAATTTTATTAATTGCCTTACCCGAAAGCAAAGCTGTAAAAGACAAAGAGCTTGGAAGTCTTTTAGCATCTGCTTTTGAGAAGAATTATAATTTTTCACGCTATTTTATCATTGATGAATCATCTATTGATTCTTTAGTTAAAACAGGTAAAATTGATGTTTACGAAGCATATCCATTTTTAGCCAAACAAACCATTGATTTAACTAATATTACTTGGTATTATGCTACCGTTGGAAAAACATCTGTGGCTGATGGTGATACATCAGAATCGTACAACATCAACGGAATTTTTATGTATAACAAAAACAAGCGACAACTTAAAGCACCATTTCCTTTTTATATGGCTATTTCTGGCAATAACGTTGATGCAAGTGTAAAGTCATTAAATGCTGATTTGGAACGTTATTATTATCAAACTGTTTTTGGCACAAAATAAAATCAAAAGTTCTATTATCTTTGAACAAACAAATCATTTTAAGACATGAAACCCTCAAGCATTATTTTTCACAATAATGTACTAAAGTATGAGGGTTCCATGTGACTATTAAAAAAAATATATACACATGAAATTATTGGAAGGAAAAGTTGCTTTAATAACAGGTGCATCAAGAGGAATTGGAAGAGGTATAGCCGAAAAATTTGCTCAGCATGGTGCTAATATTGCGTTCACCTATTTATCGTCAGACGATAAAGCACGCGCTTTAGAAACAGAGTTAGCTGCGCATGGCGTAAAAGTTAAAGGCTATAAATCGGATGCCGCACAATTTGATGCAGCGGAGAAATTAATTAACGATATCGTTGCAGAATTTGGAACGGTTGATATTGTCATCAACAATGCAGGTATTACAAGAGATACCTTGCTAATGCGCATGTCTGAACAACAGTGGGATGAAGTCATCAATACCAATTTAAAATCTGTATTCAACATTACTAAAGCGGTACAAAAACCGATGTTAAAACAACGTTCGGGTTCTATTGTTAATTTGAGTTCTGTGGTTGGCGTAAAAGGAAATGCTGGTCAGGCAAATTACGCAGCATCAAAAGCAGGCATTATAGGATTTACAAAGTCTGTGGCGTTAGAGTTAGGCTCAAGAAATATCCGTTGCAATGCCATTGCACCTGGTTTTATAGAAACGGAAATGACGAGTGCTTTAGACGAAAAAGTAGTGCAAGAATGGAGAAATGCCATTCCGTTAAAACGTGGAGGAACACCCGAAGATGTTGCCAACGTAAGTTTGTTTTTAGCATCGGATATGAGCGCTTACGTAACAGGACAGACCATTAACGTTTGCGGTGGAATGCTCACTTAATTTTTTCAATTTATGAACATCGTTTTAGACTATCCTGCTTGGATTTATGCTGTTTGCATTTTGGTTGGGATAGTCTTTTCTTTTTTGCTTTACTATAAGGAAAAAAAGTATTCACCGCCTTCTTGGCTAGTAAAAGTTTTAGCTGTTTTTCGCTTTTGTTTAACATTTTTACTGACGTATTTATTATTCAATCCGCAATTATTTTCAAAGCGCGAAATGGAAGAGAAACCAATCGTTGCTTTTTTAGTAGATAATTCTGAATCTATTATTTTCTCTAAAGATTCGAGCGAAATAAAACAGCAATTTTTATCAAAGTTGAAAGATTTAAAATCATCATTGAACGATAAATTTCAAGTAGAAAATTTTGCGTTTGGCGAACAGCTTTCATCAATAGATACGCTTACATTTTCTGAAAAAGAAACCAATATTTCATCTGCTTTATCAGCCGTTTCTGATAGATTTTACAATCAAAATTTATCTGCCGTAATTTTAATTTCCGATGGAATTTACAATGAAGGAAATAATCCGATTTATGAAATGAATTTACCCTCAAGCAAAATATTTACCATTGCT
Organism: Bacteroidia bacterium; assembly: GCA_046569885.1. Taxonomy (GTDB): domain Bacteria; phylum Bacteroidota; class Bacteroidia; order Flavobacteriales_D; family Parvicellaceae; genus JBKHVV01. Next base: position 8,271 of record JBKHVV010000046.1, on the reverse strand, counting down.
TTAGGCGATACCACCGTAAAAAAAGACTTAGCCATCACGAATGTGGAGCACAATAAAATGGCGTTTTTAGGAAATAAATTTCCCATTAGAGTAAATTTCAAATCTAATTTTTATAAAGGGAAATCACACGAACTGTCTATTTGGAGTGATGGAAAACTGCTCGATTCGCGAAAAATCACTTCAGATAAAAACGAATTTTCTTCTGAACAATCTTTTTTAATTAATGCAGATAACGTAGGCATTAAAAAGTATTTGGTAAAATTAAAACATGAAGTTGGCGAGCATACTTACGAAAACAACAGTTATGATTTTTACGTAGAAGTTTTGAATAGTAAGCAGAATATTTTGCTGTTGGCAAATGCTCCTCATCCTGATATTGCTGCAATTAAAAGCGCATTGATGAAAAACGAAAATTATAACGCTGATGTGTTTTATTCATATAATTTCAAGTCGTCTTCCAAACAATACGATGCTATTGTTTTGCATAATTTACCAAGTTTAAATAATTCAAATTTTCAGAATATTTTTCAAAATAAAACGCCTAAATTTTGGATTGTTGGAACACAAACAAACTTAAATTCATTACAAAATTTCGGAATCCAAATTCCATCGTCAAATTCATTTTCTGAAGCATCACCAACGTTTAATAGTGGCTTCTCTTTGTTTGAAATCAACTCGACTGTAAACACATCAAAATTACCTCCGCTTAATGTGCCGTTTGCCACAAAATATGGGCTTAATACGCAACATGTTTTGTTTTATCAAACCATCGGAAACACTAAAACGAATTATCCTTTGATGGGTTTTTATGAATCGAACAGTTCTAAAACAGCCTATCTTCTTGGTGAAGGAATTTGGCGTTGGAAATTGGCAGAATTTCAAGCCAACAACAATACCAATTTTTTTGATGCTTTGATTCAAAAAACGTTCCAATACCTCACTGTAAAAGAAGATAAAAGTAGATTTAAAATATTGCTTCAAAAAAACACCTTTAACGACAATGAAGAAATTATAGTTAATGCTGAAGTTTACAACAAAGCTTACGAATTGGTGAATAGTTCTGAGGTTTCGCTGGAGCTTAGCAATGATAAAAATGAAAAATTCAAATATCAATTTTCGAAAACCAATAATCGCTATTCGCTTAATTTGGGAAAATTGCCTGAAGGAAATTATTCGTTTGTTTCAAAAACTAATTTTGATGGTGAAACGATGATTAAATCTGGTGCTTTTGCAGTAAGCAAAGTGAGAAAGGAAGTATTGCAAACACAAGCCAATCATTATGTTTTAAACCAACTTTCACTCAACTCCGATGGGAGAATGTACTATAAAGATCAGTTAGATGAACTAGAAAAAGAATTGCTTAATGCAGATAATTTTCCATCTGTATTGCGTTTTGAAGAAGCTACCGAACCTTTGTTAAATCTGTGGTGGATATTGTTTTTGATAATTTTATTAGCATCGTCAGAATGGTTTTTACGTAAATATTTTGGAGGATACTGATTTAATTAGATAATTTGATGATGAGATAATTTGATAATTAACGTTAGCACATTAATACGATAACACAATAACACAATAAGATGAAAAAATGGTTTCAAAAAAGGAAGTGGTGGTTTATTATTCCACCTGTTTTTCTGTTGTTGATTTTTTTATTGCGTTTTCAAATTTTAGGGTGGTTTGGTGATTTTTTAATCAAAGAAGATAAACCTCAAAATGTAGATGTGATTTATGTTTTGGGCGGAAATTCAAAAGATAGAGGTGAAGGTGTAGCGAAATTATTTCACGAAAAATATTCTAATCAAATTGTATGCGTTGGCGGAAATTATCATCGTGAATTAGAATACTTGAATATTTTAATGACCGAAGCAGAAGTAACGGCAAAAGTGATTGAAGGAAACAATGTACCTAAAGAGAACATCCGTTTAATAAAAGAAAGCACTAGCACGAAAGAAGAGTTTTTAGAAATTTCTAATGATATTAAAAAACACAACTACAAGCGCATAATTTTGCTCACCGACAAATTTCATACACGTAGAGTAAATAAAGTTTTTAGAGAAGAGCTAGAAAAATTAGATTGTGAAGTATTTGTTGTTGGAATTTCTCACCATAAATTTGATGAAGACTATTGGTGGGATTATGAATTAGGCACCATCTACGTAAATAATGAATATGTGAAATTGTTGTATTACTTTTTAAAATATTAATCTATGCAAGTAAGACTAAAAAAAGTAGATGAGCCATTTTATTTTGAAGCAAATAACGATAGAAATATAATCGTTAAGGTGGACTCATCTGCACAAACTGGCGGACAAGACCGTGGCGCAACGCCAATGGAATTGGTGCTTATGGCGTTGGGCGGTTGCGTAAGCATTGATTTGGGACTAATCTTAACCAAGCAAAAACAAGTTGTTGAAAATTATGCATTAGACATTGTTGGCGAGCGTGATGAAACACCTGCAAAGGCTTTTAAAACTATTCATTTGAATTTTCAATTACAAGGCAAAGTAGATAAAACCAAAGTAGAAAAAGCCGTTGAGTTAGCTCTTAACAAATACTGTTCGGTGGCGCAAAGTTTATCGAAAAACATTAAAATTTCGTATCAAGTTAGCGTGGCATAATGAAACTCTGTATCGCAGAAAAACCAAGTGTAGCAAAAGAAATAGCTAATGTGTTGGGTGCAAAAACCCGCAAAGATGGTTATTTTGAAGGTAATGGTTTTTTTGTATCATGGACGTTTGGTCATCTTTGCACCCTTAAAGAACCACACGATTATAACGAGCAATGGAAGTGGTGGAATTTAAACACCCTGCCCATGCTTCCTCAAAAATATGGCATCAAGCTTATTCAAAACGATGGCGTAGAAAAGCAATTTAACACCATAAAAACTTTGGTTGAAAAATGCGATGAAGTAATCAACTGTGGTGATGCTGGCCAAGAAGGAGAGCTCATTCAACGCTGGGTATTATCGTTGGCAGGTAACCGCAAACCCATTAAGCGCCTTTGGATTTCTTCATTAACTGAAGAAGCCATAAAAGAAGGATTTAAAAAATTACGCAATGGCTCTGAGTTCGATAAACTCTACGCAGCAGGCAGTTCACGTGCCATTGGCGATTGGTTGTTGGGGATGAACGCCACCCGTTTGTACACCTTAAAATTTGGTAAAGAAAAACAAGTGCTGTCTATCGGACGGGTGCAAACACCCACGTTGGCTTTGATTGTACAGCGTCAAAAAGAAATTCAAAACTTTAAAGCAGAAACCTATTGGGAAGTAAAAACGCTTTATCGTGATGTGTTATTTTCATCGGATGCAGGCAAAATTGTTGCTAAAGAAAAAGCACAAGAATTAACCAATTCTATTTTGAATCATCCGTTTGAAATAACTTCATTTCAACAAAAAGAAGGCAAAGAACATCCACCCAGATTATTTGATTTAACAGCGATTCAGGTTGAGTGCAACAGGAACTTTGGATTTACTGCAGAGCAAACGCTTAACATTGTTCAGAAATTGTACGAACAAAAATTAGTGACCTATCCACGAGTTGATACTACCTATTTGTCTGATGATATTTACAAAAAAGTGCCTAGCATTTTAAAAGGGTTGAAAGGATTTTCATCGTTGGTAAATCCAATTTTGAGTGAAGGAAAAATTCGTAAATCGAAAAAGGTATTTGATAACTCAAAAGTAACCGACCATCACGCCATCATTCCAACAGGAGTTACGGCAACATTAGGCGGTGTTGAAAAACAAGTGTACGATACAATCACTACACGTTTTATTTCTGTATTCTATCCTGACTGTACTGTTTCAAACACAACAGTAGAAGGCAAAGTAGGAGATGTGAAGTTTAAAGCTACAGGTCGTCAAGTCTTAAAACTTGGTTGGCGCGAAGTGTACGGAACCGTTAAAGTAGATGATTCAGAAGAGCAATCTATGCCTATTTTTAAAAAGGGAGAAAAAGGTCCGCACACACCAGAAATTCAAGAAAAACAAACTACGCCACCAAAGTACTATACCGAAGCGACTTTGCTACGTGCTATGGAAACTGCTGGTAAGCAAGTAGATGATGACGAGCTACGAGAATTGATGAAAGACAATGGTATTGGTCGTCCGTCAACGCGAGCAAATATTATTGAAACTCTGTTCAGAAGAAAATACATCAAGAAAGAAAAAAAGCGCATTGAAGCTACCGAAGTTGGCATAAAATTAATTGATTCCATCGATAATGAATTACTTAAATCTGCCGAATTGACAGGCATTTGGGAAAAGAAATTACGCGACATTGAAAAAGGAAAATTTGAGGTAGAGCAATTCAAAAAAGAATTGATAGAAATGGTTAGCAATTTGGTGCGTGAAGTAAAAAACAGAAAAACATTATTAAAAATTGGCGCCAAACCCGACCCAATAATTTGTCCTATTTGTGGCAAAGGAGAAATTTTAACGGGGAAAAAAGCATGGGGCTGTAGTGAGTGGAAAAATGGCTGCGACTTTCTCATTCCGTTTGAGTTAGGTGATAAAAAAATTTCTTTCGAGCTATTTAATCAACTTCTTGTTGATAAAAAGTTAATAAAAGCTTCTTATAAATCGCAACAAAAATTGCTTAACTTAGTACAAAAGAAAAAAGAGAAAGCCACCAGCTAAAATGATTTTAAGAGTAGTAACCATAGCATTTTTAGTGTTATCAATTAATGCGTTTGCACAAGGCAACGCTCAAAAGGAAATTGTTATTCCAAAATATAGAGGCGAAAAAATATATTGGTACGACTCTCTAAAATTTCTTTCTTCTAATTTGAATTTAGCAAATCTCGAAAAAGATTATAGCCACATAAAACATGTTCGTTTGTGGACGGACAAACAAGTAGTAGATGTGTGGCAAAGCAAAGACAGTAATTTTCATTGCACAGTAACCTCGTTTGTTCGCGAATACGATTCTAGAAAAGAGTTGGAAGGAAAATTTTATTCTGAAAGTGTCCAGTTGGAACCAATCAGCGCTATGATTTTATTGGATAGTTTACAATTAAATCACATGGCAGATTACAAAGATTGCCACAACATTAAAAAATACAATCATGATAAAATTGATGGAGAATTTTATCGTATTGAGCTGTCAACGCCCGTTTCTTACCGCTTAATTACACTCTTAAACCCAGAAGAACAATCTAAAAATATTGATGAAGTAAATCTATTTTTAGAGTATTTAGAATTGGTGCGCGATGAAATGGACTTAGAATATCTACATCGCCAATTTATGATGGGACTTAAAAAAGGCACTTACGTTGCCGGTCTTTCTTTAATTACTAAGAAGAAATAATTTACTTATATTTGGTTTATGAACCAAATACTTAATCACCTACGAACCCTTGCCAACCCTTCTGTCGAGAGCTTCCAAAGGCAAGAAAGAGTATTTTAGTTAAAAGTTGAAGGTTAGAAAGTTGAAAGTTAATAGGACCTTGTCCCCCTTTGGAGAGGGGGAGGAAAAATGAAACACATTGCTTACATATTATTTTTGGTTTTGCCCTTTTTAAGTTTAGGGCAAGAAAAAACTTTTAAGGTTGAAAAGGAAAAACAGGAAAGAATAGTAATTTTAGATTCATTAGTTGATAATTATAGAGTTATTGTTTCTGTTACAGACACTCTACTTTCAACAAATACTAATTATAAAGATTTTTTCGAAATAATAGCTTTAAATATTAATACCAATGAAAAGCAAATTGTTCGTACATATTCATCTTTATTTTACTCAAATTTTAGATTTGAAAATGGAATCTTCAAAACAAATGAAAATGAAGGCTTAGCAACTATTAATTTATTTGATATTAATAATAATGATAGCATGGTTCTCATTGAGGAGGTTAAATTTGAATTTTTAATTGTTGATTTAGAAAAGTAAATTATAATGAAAAAAACACTATTAGGATTTTTAGTAATGGCAAATGTTGCGGTGGCACAACACGGCTACTGGCAGCAACATGCCGAATATAAAATGGATATTGATTTTGATGCCACCAAACATCAATTCAAAGGCAAACAACAATTGGTGTACACCAACAACTCGCCCGATACGTTGTACAATGTGTTTTACCATTTGTATTTTAATGCCTTTCAACCTGGAAGTATGATGGATGTCCGTTCTCGAACCATTATGGATCCTGACTCTCGTGTGGGCAGTAGAATTTTTGCCTTGAAAGAAAACGAAATCGGCTTTCAAAAAGTAGTGTCGCTAAAGCAAAACGGAAAAGATGTAAACTACGAAATGGTAGAAACCATTTTAGAAGTGAAACTCAACGAACCCATTTTACCAGGTGCATCTTCAACATTCGATATGGAATTTCACGGACAAGTGCCCATTCAAATAAGACGTTCTGGGCGCGATAGCAAAGAAGGCGTAGAATATTCCATGACGCAATGGTATCCAAAACTATGCGAATACGATATTGAAGGTTGGCATCCTAATCCCTACATCGCGCGTGAGTTTCATGGCATTTGGGGAAATTTTGACGTAAAAATTACGATAGATTCTTCTTTTGTAATTGGTGGAACGGGCTATTTGCAAAATCCGCAAGAGATTGGTCACGGTTATGAAGATAAATCGTTGCCATTAAACAGACCAAACAGCAGTAAATTAACATGGCATTTTTACGCACCCAACGTACACGATTTTGCTTGGGGAGCGGACAGAGACTACATCCACACCACTCACAAATTTTCAGATGATTTAACGTTTCACTTTTTTTATCAACCCGATGAATCGAAACCAAATTGGGAAAAATTGCCCGAGTATATGGTCAAAGCATTTCAGTATTTGAATTCAACATTTGGTGAATATCCTTACCAACAATATTCGTTTATTCAAGGTGGTGATGGCGGCATGGAATATCCCATGTGTACGTTGGTTACAAGTCATGGTGATTTGGGCGGATTAATAAGCGTGTGTATTCACGAAGCAGCGCACAGTTGGTTTCAAGGTGTGTTGGCGACCAACGAAGCTAAATATGCTTGGATGGACGAGGGTTTTACTACGTACGCGCAAAATTTCACGATGGATTATGTGTACAATCGCAACCAAATAAATCCGATTGCAAGAAGTTACAAGGGTTATACAAACCTTGCTGTGAGTCAATATGCAGAGCCGTTGACAATTCACTCCGACCATTACAAAACCAACTATGCGTATGGCACAAACGCTTACAGCAAAGGTTCCGTGTTGTTACATCAATTAAGCTACGTTATTGGAAAAGAAAATTTAGAAAAAGGTATGTTGATGTATTACAACACGTGGAAATTCAAACATCCAACCGTGCGAGATTTTAAACGCATTATGGAAAAAGTTTCGGGTTTAGAATTGGATTGGTACTTCGAGCATTTTGTAGAAAGCACCAACACCATTGACTATGCCATAAAAGAAGTGTCGGCTAACGAAGAAAAAACAAACATCACCTTAGCACGTAAAGGTGCCATGCCAATGCCAATGGATGTTGTAGTGAAACTGAAAAATGGAAAAACGATTAATTACTACATACCTTTGATAATAATGCGTGGCGAAAAAGGCAAAGATTGGTACGAATCACTAATCACTTTGGAAGATTGGCCTTGGACTACTCCAGCATATTCGTTTACCATAAATGAAAAATTAGAAAATATAGAAGCCATCGTCATCGACCCAACCACGCGCTTAGCAGATGTTGACCTAAGCGACAACACCTACCCTTTTGTGGTGAAAAAAGAAGAAAAAGGCAAAAAGAAAAAGAAGAAAAAAGAGAAGAAGAAATAATACAATTTGAGAATTTGAAAATGTAGCAATTTGAAAATTTCAAAACACCAAACACCAAACACTAAACACCAAACACCAAAATGCTCAACTACATCAACTGGACATTAGACCCTGCAATAATTACTGAACCAATAGAAATTCGCTATTACAGCTTATTTTTCGCCATTGCTTTTTATGTAGGAAATCTTATTATAGATAGAATTTTTAAAGCCGAAAACATAGACCCAAAATGGTTAGACAAACTGTTGATTTACGTAATTATAGCTACAATAGTTGGCGCTCGATTAGGGCATGTTTTCTTCTACGATTGGGATGACTATAAAAACAATCTTCAAGAAATTTTTATGATTTGGCATGGTGGTCTAGCTAGTCATGGTGCTGCTGTAGGTATTATTTTAGCAGCATGGCTATTTTCCATAAGAGTAAGTAAAAAGTCTATATTATGGATTCTAGATAGAATCGTCTTAACTATAGCTCTTGCTACATTTTTAATTCGTTTAGG
>JBKHVV010000045.1:0-16534 GCA_046569885.1 Bacteroidia bacterium | reverse complement strand
ATATTACCTATAGTGGCTCCATTAATAGAGCTTATACCAATTTTCAGACTACTGGGTGTTCAAGTCTTTCTGGTGTGGGGCGATGTGAGGACAATGCTCTTGCTGGTGAGATGTTTACCATTAGCCCACATAATTCCACAGGTGAGTTACAAACAATCAATGGTACTAGTTATATAGCGGTTATTTCTATTGACTATAAAGATGGTGGGGCTGGGACTCTTAATGTTTGCTTTAACGCAAATGAGCCCGAAGCTGCCGACAATGAATGTGCCGGTGCTACCGGACTGGGTAGTGGAACCCAAAGTTTCTACAATGGTGGTAACTGCTCTTATACTGGTTCTTATACTGATGCCACCACAAGCGATCCTGCACCTGCTGACGTTTGTGCAGGTTCTTTGGAAAATACTCAATGGATTGAATTTCGACCAGCTGTTGGAGCAACTTCATTTGAGATACAAGGTACGGGAATACACTGTACAGGCGGGGGATGTGGTTATCAGTTTGGTATGTTTTCCGGCTCTTGTGGAAGCTTAACACCTGAAGGTGCCCTTGGAAGAGGGGGAAGCTGTGGTGGTAACGGTGACTGTGGTGGAACCAATCCCTCGGGTGGTATAGCTAGTGTTTCTTGGAGCAACGTGTCAATATCCAGTTTTACAGCAACCTTTACTCCGAATGCCCCAGCAACAAGTTTTACTGGTAGTGAGGTATTTTACATGGTAATGGATGGAAATGCAAATTCTGACTGTCATTTTGATTTAACAGGTGTCAATATTACCCCATTATCTTCTGAGCAAGGAACGTTAAAGGGTTCTCGTAAAGGGAATAAAAATGTTTTAACATGGTCTGCTTTGGGCAAGCCTGAGCAAGTTGATTTTACACTACAAAGAAGTACGGATGGTATAAACTGGTTAAGTATGTTTTCTACTCCTGTAAAAAATACTATAGATGTAGTAAACTATAGCTACACCGATGAGATGTACGTTCACAACAAAACTAACTACTATCGAGTAGTTGGCGACTTTAGCGGTCAGATGAAAGTAATTACCAAAACGGTTGCTTTAACAGAAAACTCTGATAAAACGGTTTCTAAACTTATAGCCTACGATGTATTTGGTCGCCAAATAAACCCAGGCGAAAATCCTTCTGGTCTAATCATCTACGTTACCGAATATGAAGACGGCACCGTAGAAACGCGCAAAGAATACCGTTCTAATGTAGAATGAAGAGTTAAGAATTAGGAATTAGAATTTAAAACCCTGTCCCGAAATCTCGAGATGGGGTTTTTCATTTCAAACTTACTAAAAGATATATTTACCTCCAATTTAAAAAAGCTCTTGACTTTAATTCTTGTTCTGCTTTTGAAATTTTGTAATTATTCGCGTGATTTCTCCAGTTAGTCACGGATTTTTTTACTTTTTTTATGATGTTCATCGCTTTATTTTCTTTCAGTCTAAAGTATTCTGATACTTCCATGGCTAAATCCAAATTTAACGCATTATCGTTTTCAGAAATATTTAGACTTAAGCCCGTGGCTGTTTCAACAGGGTTTATGTCGTAAGCAGGGGATAATATCCATCCTTTTGAAGTTAATATAAAACCATGGTTTCGTAAGTGGTCATCGGTGTTAGATACACATATACTAAATACTATTCTTCGCCAAAGTTCTTCTAAGTCGGCATTTACATTGGCACCATGGCTAGTAATAAAATCTGCTAATTCGAGGTAGCTCACTCCGTCTTGATGGTTTTGTCCGTCTTTATACCCCAGCATAGTCATAGCTGAGGCAAAATGAATACGTTTATGTTTATACGCACGGTCAAATCGCTTGGTTAGAAATGTGTGGTACTTGCTTGAATATTTTTTTGCTTGTGATGTTGCCATGTTTACACCTGCTGCAATAGCCATTTCATAGCATACCATTTCCCAAGCTCCTACATCTGTGTTATCATTTTTGCTCGGAAATTTTGCAATCCATAAATGCTCTTGTTGATCTATGACGCTTGCTTTAGGTCTTGCTCCTCCAAGAGATGAGCCCGGAGCTATCAGTATATTTAACCAGTTTAAATATTCAGGGTCATTGACAATATCATCTTCTTCTAACCTCAAACTGATTTGTTCCAATTGACGAATAGATGTCCATGGAGGTGTTGCCATTGTCTTGTTATTATCTAAAAAATCACCGTCTTTATCCGTTTTAAATCTAAGTGCTCCCATGCGATGACCATCATATACACCAAGTAAATAATCCGTCTGAAACAATCTTCTTTCTTTACGTTCTTCTTTTCTGGCTAAAGCGGCTTCTCGTCTTCGCATTAATAGTTCTCCCCATCGGTCAGGCGAAGAGTCAAGGAATAATCCAAAATTTGGTTTTTCATCCCTTAAATAATGCTTGCCTGAATACAAACCAAGGTCAGGGTCTAGTTGCATCACATATTTTGACGCCAACCACTGTTCATCATACTCAAAGGAAAACACTTCTTTTCCTCGAAGTAGTTGAGCATTTAAAATGCCTATCAGAAATGGTTTATCAATGCCTTTCCAATGCGCATGTACCAATATGTTTCTATTTGTTTGTTGATTGGCCATTACTTACCTCTTTTTGTGTTTGGGTGCGCGTTCTTTTGTTATGAGTTTTGCATCTTGCAATTTTCGACCTAGTTCGTCATCTTTTGCCAGTTGCAGCATATCTTTTTCTAAGCCTAAAACGTTTAAAACACTTAAATAATAGCCTATGCTTACTCCTGCATGTCCTTTTTCTATTTTTATTAAGGTGGAACGCCCCATGCCTGCACGTTCCGCTACTTGCTCACTACTGAGTTTTCGTCTTAATCGCGCAAGTTTGATGTTCTCTCCTAATTGAGTAAGTATGTGCTTTGTTTTAGGTAATAATATAGGACTCTTGTTTGCCATAATGTGTGTTTATAATCACAAATGTATATGTTTTTGTATTAATAATGAAACATTATTTTGCTTTTTCATTCGTGAAAATGATATAAAAAAACAAAATTTAATCTAATTTTAAAAGTTGATTGGATATCAATCCAAGCTCAAAAGGAGCTTTATTTCCACAAAACCACATTAATTCAACCGCTTTGTTCTTTAAGAATTTAAGGGAAATCTGCTTATTTCCAATTTAATTTTAAATATCTAACAGTGATCAAAATGTTCCAAAGAAGTTCCTTAATAATATGACAGGAACTGACGGTCTTTAAGAAATTAGATGGGAAAATAGGCTCTAAAAAACGTGAGGATTATGAAGAAAAAGCTCAGTATTTTGTAATTAGCGAAATGTTAAAAGAGACACGTAAAGAGGCAAATATGACACAGGAATAACTTGCCGATAAAGTTGGAACCAAAAAAAGTTACATTTCACGACTTGAAAATGGAAAATGTGATATTCAGCTTTCGATACTTTACAGAATTTTTGAATTTGGACTTGGAAAACGAATAAATTTAATGTTTGGATAGAAATATCTACAGTTAACCCGAGCTCAGGTTAACAGGATGTTATACCAATTTGATTTTAAAAATCTTATCCCGAGAACGTTCGGTATTATTTAGTAAGCACAGTGTCTTGCTTAGCAAGCAAACCATTCGATTTGCTTTTGCAGCCTAAAAAGAGGATAAACAAAGCGCCAATAGCAAGGGTGCTTACAATGAAAATTCTTATAGAGAGAGTTTTTTGCATAGTCGTTTAGCTTGGGTAAATAATTTGAACCTTTTTACCTTCTCTAAGCAAAGTGGACATTGCCTCTACAAATACATCAATCTTTTCCTCTTCGGTAAGATTTTTTTCAGAGAATTTATCTTTAACGCTATACGCCACCACTTGAAGGTAGTCGCCTTGTTCGCCATTTAGTTGCTTAGATTCTATAACGTATTGTGATTTAGAATCGCAACATAAAATTTCTTGAGAGGTAATATCAACATGCATAGTTTCGGTTGTTTGTAATGCTATGACGCAGGGAGTTTTTGAAAGGTTGCATCGGTTAAAAAAAGTTTTTTTATAAAGCACAAAATTAAGTGCTTAGACGTTGTGCAAAGTTAAGTTTAGGTTAATTTCAAATAGACTTTTTCACCTTGTTTTACAGCATTTTGCGTATGAAAAACAAGATTACTGCCGAGTTCTGTTTTGGCAGAACATCTAAAAAAATTACCCATAAAATCGCAACTTGTTACAGCGGCAGAAAGATCAAAAGGTAAGTTGTCGTTCACCAAAGCTAGATTGCTTGGTCTTAAAATTAGCGGTTCTTTTAAGGTTTGTTGACGTAGTTTTTCGCCCACTTTTAGTAAGCCAAAATCGCCCATCAAACCAGCAACAGTTTGGTTTTTAGGATTTTTATAAACATCCATGGTATTCCCTTTTTGTGCAATTTTTCCTTTGCTCATTACCATTATTTTATCGCTCATAGCAAATGCTTCTTCATAGTTGTGCGTTACTAAAATTACAGAGGTGCCAAAATCGGCACACGCATTTTTGAGCAAACCAATGGTTTTTGTTTTGGTATGGTAGTCTAAATCGTTAAAAGGTTCATCTAACAATAGTAACTTGGGCATTTCTGCCAAGCAACCTGCAATGGCAGTACGTTGCTGCTGACCACCTGAAAGCTGACGCGGAAAATGATTTTCTACATCTTTCAAACCAAACAGCTCAATCAATCTATTTACAATTCGTGTTTTTTGCTCAGGGGTATAGTTATAATCAAGGTGATGGTTAATATTTTCACGTGTGGTGTAATCTGGTTTTAGGTCAAAATCTTGCGCTACATATTTTACCAATTTATTTCCCGGAATAAGCGAAAAAGCAGGTCCTTTTATTTCTTTTTCATCTAAAAAAACTTCTCCTGATTGAAGTTGAATTAATCCTGCAACGGCTTTTAGCAAGGTAGATTTCCCACTTCCGCTTCTGCCCAAAATGCTTAAAAACTCACCCGATTTTAGTGAAAAAGAAACGGTCTCAATGCCCTTTCGAGTTGAGACCGAATCGTATAAATAGGCTACTTTTTTTACTTGAAGAGCCATTGTCTATAAAATAAGCATGGCGTCTCCGTAGCTAAAGAAACGGTATTTTTCTTTTATGGCTTGTTTGTATGCTTCTTGAGTTAATTCCATTCCTCCAAATGCCATTACTTTCATATAAAGTGTTGAAAGCGGCATGTGAAAGTTAGTAATCATGCAGTTGGGAATGGCAAATTCGTAAGGAGGAAAAATAAATTTATTCGTCCATCCATCAAATGGTTTTAGGTGACCATCGGAAGAAACGGAACTTTCTATGGCGCGAATCACGGTTGTACCAACAGCACACACACGTTTTTTATTATCAATAGCTTGATTTACTGTATCCGCAGCTTTTTGTGTAATAATCACTTGCTCAGAATCCATTTTGTGTTTGGTTAAATCCTCAACTTCTACACGTCTAAATGCGCCTAAGCCTGCGTGAAGGGTAATCTCTGCAAAATTTACCCCTTGAAGTTCCAGTTTTTTCATCAAAATTTTACTGAAGTGCAATCCTGCAGATGGTGCTGCAACAGCACCTTCATGCTTAGCAAAAACCGTTTGATAGCGTTCTTCATCTGAAGTTTCTGTTTGTCGTTCAATTTCTCTTGGTAATGGGGTTTCGCCAAGTTCGGTAATTATTCTTTTGAATTCGTCATAGCCACCATCAAATAAAAAACGAACTGTACGACCTCTTGAAGTGGTATTGTCTATTACCTCTGCTACTAATGAATCGTCTGGACCAAAATACAATTTGTTGCCGATACGAATTTTACGTGCTGGATCAACCAACACATCCCAAAGTAATTGGTCGCGATTAAGTTCACGCAATAAAAACACTTCAATTTTAGCACCTGTTTTTTCTTTGTTGCCATACATTCTAGCAGGAAATACGCGCGTGTTGTTAAATATCATGCAATCTTGGTCGCCAAAATATTTTATGATGTCTTTGAATTTTTTATGTTCAATTTTTCCTTTTGCCCTATTTACCACCATTAAGCGAGATTCATCTCTATCTTTAGCGGGGTGTTTTGCAATAAGTTCTTTGGGTAATTTAAAATCAAATTCTGATAACTTCATGATGTGCCTTTCTGTTTTAGGGAGGCGAATTTAAGGATATTGAGGGGCTATTGTCAAGTTTTTATTGAAATAACTATTTAATGCCTTGTAAATCAATTAATTTTTTATAAATTCCTTGCTTGTTTAAGAGTTCGTGATGGGCGCCACGCTCTATAATTTCACCATTATCAACTACAATAATTTCATCTGCATGTAAAATGGTAGATAAACGATGGGCGATAACTAAAGAGGTTCTATTTTCCATCAATTTTTCCAACGCTTCTTGCACCAATTTTTCGCTTTCGGTATCGAGTGCTGATGTGGCTTCGTCTAGAATTAAAATTTGCGGATTTTTTAAAATGGCACGCGCAATGCTTAGGCGTTGACGTTGTCCACCGCTCAATTTGCCGCCACCATCGCCAATGTTGGTTTGGTAGCCGTGGTCTAATTTTTCAATAAACTCGTGCGCATTGGCAATTTTTGCCGCACGAATAACCTCCTCTTCACGAACGATTATGCCAAAAGCGATGTTGTTGTACACCGTATCGTTAAATAAAATAGATTGTTGTGTAACGATGCCCAAAAGGTTTCTCAAACTATGCAGCGTAAGTTGTTTAATGTTGTGCCCATCAATTAAAATTTCACCTTCTTCAATGTCATAAAAACGCGGCAATAAATCTGCTAATGTAGATTTTCCCGAACCAGAAGAACCAACCAACGCAATCGTTTTTCCTTTTTCAATGGTTAAATTAATGTTGCGCAAAACGTACTGATTTTCGTATTTAAACGACACATTTTTGTACTCAATTTTATTAGAAAAAGAAGATAGAACAGAAGCGTTTTTAGCATCTTTTATGCTTTCTTCGGCATCCATTATTTCTTTTATTCTATCCATTGATGCACTGGCACGTTTCACATCAGAAATAGCTGTTGTAAGTGATTTGAACGATGGAATAATTTGCGTAAGCAATGCAATGTATGCCAAGAAAAAAGAACTTTCCATTTCACCATCAATCACCATTTTTCCTCCAAACCACAATACAGTGGCAATGGTAGCAACACCCAATGTTTCGCTAATAGGAGAAGCCATTTCAACCTTGCGCAGCATTTTGTTCATGGACTGTCGGTAGTCGCTATTTATTTCTTTAAAACGCTTTCTGAAAAGTTCTTCGTTGTTAAACCCTTTTATAATTTTTAAGCCCGAAAGCGTTTCTTCTACATAGCTTACTAAATCTGCTACTTTATGTTGTGTTTGCGATGCACTTTTTCTTAAACTTTTGGCTATAACACTTATGGTTATTGAGGTTATGGGCATAAATACGATAACAAAAAACGTCAGCTTTGGACTCATTACAATAAGCATTGCAAAAAACAAAATAACATTTACAGGGTCGCGAAATAAAGCTTCAAGTGTTCTTAGTGCCGACCACTCAATTTCTTTCACATCGTTGGTGATTTTTGATAAGATGTTTCCCTTTTTTTCTTCAGAGAAAAATGACATGGGCAACACTGTAATTTTATGATAGATGTTATTTCTAAAATCTTGAATAATACCGCTGCGAACGGAAGCCATAAAGTAGAGCGCAAAGTATCTGAAAATATTTTTTAGAAGAATAGAAACAACCGTTACAATGCATATCAACATGAGCACATATTCAGCACTGTTTTCTGTCATCAATTTAGCTAAAACAAAATAGAAATGGTCAACAGCATCGTAGCCATCGCTAAAAAATTGAGTGTTGGTAGGTGTTGCCAAAATTTCTTGCATTTTTCCGCCTCTGTTGAATAGTACCTCCAACATTGGAATAAGCATTGCCAAAGAGAAAAACGAAAATACAATGGCAAACAGATTGAAAAAAATATTCAAAAATGCTTCTTTTTTATGCGGTTTTAGAAGCGCAAGTATTTTTAGAAAGTCTTTCATTAAAGCGCAAATATAGTTTAAAACGCAGCCAATGAAGTTTAATTACATCAAAACATAGTACTTTTGCCTTTATGGCATCACAACGATTAGAAAAAATTTCGGCATTGTTTCAGCGCGAGTTAAGTCAAATTTTTCAAAGAGAATCACGAACATTGGCAAAAGGCGCTATGGTTTCGGTTACGGTAGTACGCGTTTCTCCCGATTTATCTACCGCACGTGTTTACGTTAGTATTTTTGGCGTTCCGAATAAAGATGAAGTGCTCGTAAACATTAGAGATAATGCTAAAACTATTCGATATACGTTAGCACAAATTGTAAAAAATCAATTGCGCAAAACACCCGAATTGCATTTTTATTTAGACGACTCGATAGATTATGCGCAAAACATTAATGAATTGCTGAAGAAATGATTATTTTATATTGATTAATGAAAGAGGACAAAAAATATTCAATAAACACTAATCAATAGTCAATTCCTTGAACTTCCCTTTTCACATAGCCAAGCGTTATCTTGTTGCAAAAAAATCGCATAACATTATTAACATTATTTCGGCTATTGCGGTAGTTGGAATTTTGTTCAGCACTGCGGCTTTGGTAATTATTTTGTCTGCCTTCAATGGCTTAGAAGGACTGGTTTCAAACCTTTATAACTCTTTTGATTCTGACATAAAAATTGAATTGAAAGAAGGCAAAACATTTGCTGCAAATTTGTTTCCAGAAAACGAATTAAAAAACATTCCAGAAATTGCACATTACTCAAAAATTATTGAGGAAGTAGTGCTCTTAAAACATAACGATAATTGGGTAACGCTAAACATAAAAGGCGTAGAACCATCGTTTTTAGAAATGACAAAAATTGATTCATTTTTAATTGAAGGCGAACCCAAATTATTTAAACCACAAGGCGCACTGATTGGTTTAGGAACACAATCACAGCTTGGTGTTTCTACTAATGAGTTGATGGGAAATACGTTAGAAGTGAATGCGCTTCAGCGCGATAAAAAAATAAGAAGAAATGATGCGTCTGCATTTAATAAAGCATTTATTCCACTCAATGGAATTTATTCAATCAGTCCCGATTTTGATTTTAAAAACGTGATTACACCTATTGATTTCGCTTCAGAAGTATTGGGTTATGACAATGAAATTTCTGCCGTTGAGGTAGATGTAAAATCAAATGCCAACCACGATGACGTGAAAGAAAAACTCGAAAAACTATTAGGCGAAAACTTTTCTGTAAAGACATTTTACGAGCAAAACGAAATTATTTATAGCGTACACAAAATCGAAAAATGGTTTATTTACATCATCTTGGTGTTTGTGCTATTGCTGGCTTCATTCAATATTTTAGCATCGTTAGCGATGTTGATTATAGACAAACAAAAAGACCTAAACATATTGCGCACGATGGGTGCTAACGAACAAAATATTCGTAAAATTTTCTTTTATCAAGGCGTGATGATAAACCTTTCGGGTGCTTTGTTGGGTTTGTTGCTAGGTTTATTTGTGTGTTGGTTGCAAATAGAATTCCATTTGGTAACACTTACAGGTAGCATTATTGATTATTATCCGGTAATAATAAAACCATTGGATGTAGCGTTGATTACGCTTACGGTTATTGTAATTGGTGTAACGTCTTCGTATTTACCCACACGTTATTTTTTATCGAAAGGAAAATAAATTCTGTATGTTTTCTTCTGCCTTTTCAAGCACATTTTCAACATCTTTTTATCTTAAGAAAAAAGACAAAAAGAAAAGCACAGAATGTTGTAAACGCTACAAAAAGAAAGGTAAATCAAAATGCAAGGATTGTCCGAAGAAATAACTTAATATTCATCTTCATTAAAGAAGAAGTCTTCTTTTGATGGATAGTCTGGCCAAATGTCTTCAATACTGTCATACATTTCCCCTTCATCTTCTATTTGTTGAAGATTTTCTACCACTTCCATTGGCGCGCCTGCGCGAATGGCGTAGTCTATCAATTCATCCTTAGTAGCTGGCCAAGGGGCATCTTCTAAGTATGAGGCAAGTTCGAGGGTCCAATACATAATTTACTTTTTTACGCTGTTGAATTAGAACGCAAAAGTAATTTTTTTGGTTACATTTCCAAGAGAAATTTTTTAACAGTCGGAATTATTTTTTCGGAATCCACTTGATTTCCTCTACACCAAGGTCTTTGGCGAGCTTTCTTCCCAACACAAAAAGATAGTCGGAAAGGCGGTTGAGGTATTGAATGATTAATTCGTCCACTTCGGTTTGCGAAGCTAGCTCAATTACCAAACGTTCGCACCTTCTACAAACACATCGTGCAATGTGGCAATAAGAAACGGTAGTATGCCCGCCAGGAAGAATAAAATGCGTCATTTCAGGAAGATGCTCATTCATTTGATCAATTTCTTTTTCCAAAAGCTCAACATCTTCCAAATGTAAATCAGGTTTTTTGAGTTTGGGCTTGTCTGGGTCGGCAGCTAATGTTGCGCCCAATACAAATAGTTTGTCTTGAATAGTTAGCAAAACATCTTTGTAATGTGCATCAATTTGTTGGTCGCGAATAAGCCCGATGAAAGAATTTAATTCATCGGAAGTGCCATAGGCGTTGATACGCGCATCGTATTTTGGTACGCGTTTACCACCAAATAATGAGGTTTCGCCTTTGTCGCCTGTTTTGGTGTATATCTTCATAATTACACAGTAATTTTAAAATGTTGTTTGGGTTGCTCGGTGCGTAAAAACACTAAGCCCATTTCAAATATATCAATTGTAACGGTAACTTTATTATGTTGTTTGATTTCTTGCCATGCTTCGGTCATTTCCTTGCTCCAGTAAATGTCATCAAACACCACTAAAGAGGTGTTGTGCAGTTGAGGCAGAAAATGCTCGAAATACTTTAGCGTAGGCTTTTTTCGGTGGTTTCCATCTATGTAAAGGAAATCTATAGACGGCATTTTTTGTGATACGATTTGAAGTGTGGTATCAAATTCACCGACTATAACTTCAATATTGTTTAAGCGTAAGTTTTCATGAACTTTTTTTGCTTCGTTGGCAATGGCTTCAGAGCCCTCTAAACTCAACACCTTTATATCTTTTGAAGATGAAGCCAAATAAGCCGTAGTAATGCCCAAAGATGTGCCTAATTCCAAAACGTTTTTGTACTGTAAGTGGTTGATAATTTTAAAAAGTAATTGCGCATATTTTGCCGATTTTAAACTTGTGTTGGCTATGTCTTTTACTTTGCGCTGATTAGAAATCAGTTTTTTTGAACCTGCGCCAAAGTCTTGTACAGAAAGCGTTTTAGAAGATGATTTTAATTTTTTTCGCTCTAATTCGATGGCGTTAAACACATAAAATCCTTCGTTTGATTTAAGCACTTTTTCGGCTAAATCAAACACAAATGGCGAGTGAATATCGTTTAACGACTGCGCTTTTAAGCGGTGTTTAAAAAAATGAACGATATAGTTTAAAGCATCCAAACGATGTGTTTACATATTGCCTTTAGCTCTCAACTCATCGGCTTTTTTGTTAGCATCTTCCATTACTTTATCTGCACGTTTGTTGGCTTCGTTTTCTGTTGCTACAGCTTTTTTATCTGCTTCTGCTTCTATAGCTTTTGCCTTCTTTTCGGCTTCATCCATCAACTTCTGACCAGCAATTTTTGCGGTTTCTTTTTTAACAAAATTATTGCCCGCTTCTTTCATTAATTGGTCGGCTTGTTTTTGCGCTTCTTTTCTTACTTCGTTGGCAGCGTTTTTGCCTTCTGAGCGAATTTTATCCGCAGTGGTTTTTCCCTCTGCACGAATTTTATCCGCTTGTGTTTGCGCATCAGCCAAAAGCTTATTTATTTCTGCGTTTACTTTTTCTTTTCCTTCGTCAATTTTCTCATCAATTTTTTCTTTTACTATCGCTTTTACACTGTCAACCGCTTGTGTTACCACAGATTTTCCTTGGTCTTTTAGGTCGGTGGTGATTTTAGGATCGCTTACCGTTCCAATCATTTTAACCTTTAGGTTGAGGTTTTCAGATGTGTTGATGGTTTTGCCTGTTAAGCTGCTTAAAGCAGACGTGGCTTGATTGCTAACAGATGCCAATGCGCCTAATTCTGATTTTGGAATTACCATGTTGATGTTGTAATCAATTTCTTGTTCGAAAGAAGTAGTACCATCAATTTTTGCGGAGATGTTGCCCATTTTCACATCAAAGGGCTCAACAAATATTTTACCGTCTCTAAATGCAAAGTTGATGTTTAAATCAGAGAATTTTTGTTCACGTAATTTACTAATGCCAGTAGCGTCAGCCAATTTTGTAAGCGGTTTAAAATCTTTTACCACCATCTCTTTTGTTTTGAAGTTTCCTTTACCTGTCATGGTGTTGTAAATAGGCATCATATCTTTACCTAAATCAGCATTCATGGTAAGTGTAGAAGAAAATTTTCCTTGACAAGATTTTGCTATTGGCGCTAATTTTTCTACCGTGTTAAAGTAGTGTGCAGATTTATTGATGTCTAAATTTTTGATGTCATAATCAAACGCAATACTTGGTTTTTCTATGTTTTGGGTGTTGTATTCTCCATTCATCAAAATACTTCCTTCAAACACTTCCATGCCTACATTTTTTAGTGTAGCAATACCATCATTGGTACTCACAACGCCTCGCACATTTTTTAGTGGAATGCTATCAAACACTAGTGTTTCAATGTTGGTATTCAAACTAAATGTGATGTTTTTTGGAACGGGAATTACTTCATACGTTTCGGTAGAGTCTGAAGAAGTTGTTTCTTCTGTAGTTGAAGTTTCTTCTTCGCCCATCAACTCATCTAAATTCATGTAGTTCGATTTTACCGTGAAATTTCCCGTTAGATTTTCGTCTTTTAAGAAATACGCCAAATAGTTGTCAATAGTGCCCGCAGCATACACATCGGAGTTGCCAATTTTCGTGCTTAATCCAGCTAAATTGAGTTGCGCAGGTGAAAACTTGAACAACATAGAATCTATAGCAAATGTGTAAGGCATTGTTTTACTGGCGTAATTCATTTTTTGCAAACGAATATTTCCTTCGGCTTTAAAATCTTGGTAATTTTCTTTTTCGATGGCAGAATAATTTCCTTCTAATATTACATCAGAAGTAAGGATACCATTGAGGTTGTCGCCCTCTTCCATTGGAATAACTTGCAACAGTTTTTCCAAATCAACATTTGCCATAATTTGACTTTTGATGTAAGGGTCTGTCTCGGTATTTGTGGTATAAAGCGATGCTTTTAGTGTGTTGTCTAAAAACTCTACTTGGAAATTTTTTACATCTAAAACTAACTTATCAAAATTAGTTCCACCAGGAAAATCAATGTGGGTATCGATGAATATTTTTTCCATTTTGGCAGGCAAATCAGGATATTGGAAGTAGGCGTTATCCACATTCAACTTTAATTTCATGCCTGGATATTCGGTTTCGCTATACTTTCCGAATATTTTTCCATCAAACGATAGTTTTCCATCGGTTTTTACTTCGCCAAAATCAGGCGTATATGCTCCAGGTATTAGTGACAATAAGCTTTTAAACGTGTTGTCTTTTGAAACAAACGACAGATCCATTTCGTAAAATTCTTCCGCCATTTTGAACCAACCGTCAATGCCCATGTGTATTTCGTTTAGCTGGATGTCGTTCTCTTTAAAGGTGAACAACCATTCAGCAAGGTTCATTTCTATATCGCATTTCAAGTCGGTCAATGCTTTTGAAAGATAATTTACACCTTCATAACCCAAGCTTACAGACTCTGCGTTAGTCTGGGTCTTCAAATCATATATATCACCTTCAAATACGCCTTTTCCAGTGTGATTCAGTCCTTTTAAAGCCATCATTACACCTAAACTTTTATCGTCATAAGTAACGGTAGAATTTTCTAAATAATATTTTGATAATTTGAACGAAAAAGGGGCAGATTCTTCTGTGGTTTCTTCTTCAACTTCATCCGAAGGTTTTGCGATATCGTAATTGGCTTTTCCGTTTTCTAGTACCAACACATTTAAGTCAGCGCCCATCAACCCCAATTTTTCTACGCTGTAATTTCCATTAAACACACTTTGAAGGTTGAGCGATAATAAAATCGTTTCCACTTTTGCTAAATGAACGCCTTTAAACTCATCAATACCTTCTACCGAAAGTCCATTTAATTCAAGTGTAAAATAAGGAAATGTGGAGATGAAACTCAAATCGGCATCTTTCCAATCAATCGTTGCATTTACCTCTTGGTTGATGGTTTCTTTCAGTTTTGCAATTATTTTATCTTTAAAAATAAAGGGTGCTGCGATTAATAATCCTATAAGCACAACAAAAGAAATGGAAAACCATTTTAAGAATTTTTTAATTGAAAATTTCATTTTAATTCGTTTTGGAAATTATGAAGCAAAGATAAGGAAAACAAAAAAGGCGAGAGAATTCTCGCCTTTTCTTTGAAAATATTTTTGTTAGAACGATGCTTTCGGTCTGCGAACTTTGATTGCGCTTCTTCTTGCGTCATCAAACCAATGTCTTGGATCTCTATTAAAGTAGAAAGTTAACATTAAAAACAAATAACCATCATCTTCTAAAAATCCATCGTTTCCTCTGATTTGATCTCTTTGATTTCCAGCAAAACTAGAACCATGGTCGCTAAAATAAGCCGCTAAGCTACCTTGTTGTCCTCCTCCAAAATGGTTGTATAAATCAGATGCAAGGACTGTTTTTGAGCTTGTGTCATCTAAATAATCCGTAAACGTAAATCTATAACCAAACTCAATTTTTACTCCAGTACTTCCATTAATTGAGTGACGTGCGCCAAAACCAAAAGGCATACAAACATTATAAAGACTATAAGGAGAGCCACTATATCCAGCTACACCCTGTCCTTCTGTTCTTAATGGCTGTAGTCTAATATTTTCTCCGCTTGCGCCCCAAGAATTATTAGAATTTCTTACACTAGCTTTAGGGTCAAATTTAAACCCACCAATACCACCAAAAACATACCAACCTAAATGAAGCGGTTTAACGCCCAACTTGGTTCCTCTTGTGTTTCTTAAACTGTATAAGTGACCAATTCTTTCTTTAGAAAAGTGGTGAATAAAAATAGTTGAAACTTCAAAAATCTGAGAGTTAAAGTGAAAACCTCTAGTAGCTCTATAACTAGGAGTCCATTTGTCGTCTGCAGAAATTCGACCATATACTAAATTTGTTCTCCAATTCCACTTTCTAGCAATAGCATAAGAATATTCTAATGTAAATCCATAGCTGGTAGCTTGATGGTCAAGGTCAATAGGGGTAAGTGCTTTTTTTAAGTCCATACCTACGCCTTTACCACCACCTAAGTCGGTCATGGCATTTGAAACACCGCCACCAAGGGCAAATTCGTGCTTTCTGTTTTTCCAGTTGTTGCGGCTATAAAAGCCTTGTGCAACATATATTGTTGGAAGACTTATTAATAACGAGAGTGTAACGATTCTCTTTAGCATAGTTTTGTTCGTTTAGAATGCGAAATTAGTGATTTTTTGTTTTTAATCAACCTTTTGACGAAAATTATTAACAATAGGTTGCATCAGGTGTAAAATTTTTTTAGTTCCCAAAGGACAATTCCAGCACAAACCGACACATTTAGAGAGTGTTTGGTGCCAAATTGAGCTAATTCAACAGTAATGTCGGATTGGTTAATCGCTTCTTGTTCAACACCATCCACCTCATTTCCGAATATTAAGGCACATTTTTGACTATTTACCAAAGAAATTTTTTCCAACGAGATAGAATTTTCAGTTTGTTCAACGGAAATAATATAATATCCCAAATTTTTAAGTTCGTGTATGACATCAATGGTTTTTTCAAAATATTTCCAAGAAACAGATTTGGTAGCGCCCAATGCGGATTTAGTTATTTCACGATGAGGAGGTTGTGCAGTTATTCCACACAAAATGATTTGTTCAATGGCAAAGGCATCAGCCGTTCTAAATATTGAACCAATATTGTGAAGACTGCGAATATTGTCTAAAACTATAACGATTGGAGTTTTCTTAGAGTTTTTAAACTCTTCAACAGACGGTCGATTTAATTCTTCTAACTTTAACTTTTTGTTCATAATAAAACAAGCTATTTTGCTTGAATTTTCAGGACTTCTATTAATTTTATGCGGTAAAAATAAGGCATTTTATTCATGACCGCCAAAGAAACACCACTAATGAAACAATTTAACACCATCAAGGAAAAATATCCTGATGCGTTGTTGTTGTTTCGTGTGGGTGATTTTTATGAAACGTTTGGTGAAGATGCCATCAAAACGTCCAAAATTTTAGGCATTGTTTTAACCGCCAGAAACAATGGCGGTGCCAATGTTGAATTGGCAGGATTTCCACATCATTCTTTGGATAATTATTTACCTAAGTTGGTGCGTGCCGGACAGCGTGTTGCCATTTGCGACCAACTCGAAGATCCAAAACTCACGAAAAAAATTGTGAAACGCGGAGTTACAGAATTAGTAACACCAGGCGTTGCCTTTAACGACCAAGTTTTAGACAATAAATCCAATAATTTTTTAGCCGCCATTCA
>JBKHVV010000044.1:0-16902 GCA_046569885.1 Bacteroidia bacterium | reverse complement strand
TAGCAGGTGATGAATTTACTGCCGACATTGAAGAATACATGAGACGCCAACACAACATTTTAGTTGGTGAACGTACTGCTGAGCAAATAAAAATAGAAGTAGGCGCAGCACTTGCAGATATTGATAATCCGCCAGCTGAGTATGGCGTAAGAGGGCGAGATTTGATGACAGGTATTCCAAAAGAAATTTTTGTTTCGCACAAAGAAATTGCACATGCGTTGGATAAATCCATCTCAAAAATTGAAGAAGCGATACATGCTGCGTTGGAAATGACACCGCCTGAATTAGCTGCCGATATTTATAAAACAGGTATTTATTTAGCAGGTGGTGGTGCTCTACTTAGAGGACTAGATAAGCGTATTTCTATGAAAACACAGTTGCCTGTTCACATAGCAGACGACCCGCTTAGAGCAGTAGCAAGAGGTACAGGGATTGCACTAAAAAATATAGATCGCTTCCAGTTCCTTATTAAAAACTAAAAATTTAAGTTGATGATATGAGAAACATTCTGAAAATTCTTCAGAAATATCAACATTTGGTGATATTTCTTTTTTTTCAGATAGTTTGTTTTTCATTGATTATTCGTCAAAATGATTTTCACAATTCCAGTTTTTTCAATGCTTCCAATTATGTTGTAGGTTCTGTGTATGAGAAAATAGACGATGCCAAATCTTACATCAATTTAAAAGAAGAAAGTGCTCTTCTTAGTGAAGAAAACGCACGTTTAAAAACGTTGCTTTACGGAAAAGATTCGTTGAGTAAGGCAAAATTTCTTGTGAAAAAAGATACGCTTCAAAATCTTCATTACAAATATATTTCAGGAAAAATAATTAATGTTTTTACCAAAGGAGAAAATAATTATTTAACGCTCAATTTAGGAAGTAAGCAAGACATAGAGCCTCACATGGGCATTGTAGGACCTCACGGAATAGTCGGTTTTACAAAAGATGTTTCTAAAAATTTCTCAACGGTAGTGCCAATTATTCATCGAAAATTTACCATCTCGGTAGCACATAAAAAAAGTAACACAACAGGCTTGCTGCAATGGCAAAGTAATGATAATTTTAGTACGGCAACGGTCATTAATCTTCCAAAATATATTACCATAAATGTTGGCGACACTATTACTACAAAAGGCTTTGACGGAATTTTTAATGCCGGGGAAAATGTTGGTTACATCACGGAAATATTTTCAAAAGGTGGTGATGATTATAACACCGCCAAGATTAATTTACTTACTGATTTTAGAAGAATATCCAACGTGAAAGTGATTAAAAATTTTCATCAAAAAGAAAAATTACAACTTGAAAATAGCATAGAAGAAGAGCAATAATGGCAATATATTTTCAAAATAGTTTTCGATTTTTTTTAGCACTGTTTGTGCAGTTGTTAATTATCAATTGGGTTGATTTTGGCTCAGCATCATCGTATATGTATCCGCTATTTTATGTTATTTTTATTGTGCTATTGCCTTTGTCGATTCCACACCCATTATTGATTTTACTGGCTTTTTTACAAGGAATAACCATCGATATTTTTATGAGTACAGGTGGACTTCACGCTTCGTCTTTAGTTACTTTAGCACTACTTAGACCATACATTTTGCGCTTCATTGCCCCACGTGAAGATTTTGATGTAAATCGCCCTATAAACTCTAAATATATTGGCTTTAGACGTTTTGTAACGTACTTATCGTTATGTATTTTAATTCAACATTTTTGGTTTTTTTCTGTCGAATTTTTTAAAATTACAGAACTACACATCATTCTTTGGAAAACTATTGCCAATGGTTTTTTTACACTTTTACTCATTTTAGTTTACGACTTTATTAGCCAGAAATAACCCATGAATAACTCACAAAATAGAGCGCTGATAATTATCATGTCGTTTTTGATTGTGGGCTTAATTTACATTCTACGTTTGTTTTATATTCAAGTGGTGGATGATACGTGGAAACTTCGCGCAGAAGAAATTTCTTTTGCTCAAAAAAGTATAAAACCCGCTCGTGGATTAATTTTTGACCGAAATGGCGAAGTGCTTGTTGCTACTGCCCCTGTATATAACTTGTTGGTTACGCCCAACAAAATTTTAGATTTTGACACACTTCATTTTTGTAAAGTTTTGGGAATAAACAAAGAAATTTTTCTAAAAAAAATTGAAGAAGCAAGTACGGGTTACAACAAACCTTTTTTGCAATCTGTTTTTGAAAAAGATATTTCTCCCGAAGATTTTTCACGTATTGCGCCTTTGCTTGTAAGCTTCAAAGGATTTGAGTTTGAAATAAATTCCGAACGTTATTATCCCGCATCTACAGCGCCACATATTTTAGGATATATAAGAGAAGTTTCTCAAGAATTTTTAGATGCCGACACATCAAAATATTATCGAGCAAGAGATAAAATAGGAATTAACGGAATAGAATCGTTTTATGAACGAGAACTTCGCGGAGAGCGTGGTTTAAGACGCTATTTGAAGGATAGCAAAGGAAAAGAAAAAAAAGAAGTAGATGCTATTTATGCCATTTCTGGGAAAAATTTGTACTCAACCATTGATAAGGAATTACAAACGTATGGCGAATTGTTGATGGCAAATAAAATTGGAAGTATTGTTGCTATTGACCCATCTACTGGAGAAATATTGGCAATGGTGAGTGCTCCAACTTACAACCCAAATGATTTAACAGGTAGAGATTTTACCAAACATTGGAATGAACTATTGGGAAACGATTCGTTGAAACCACTTATAAATAGAGCGGTTTACAACGATAGTTACAGACCTGGTTCTATTTTTAAATTAGTTCAATCATTGGTTGCGTTAGAAATGAAAGTGATTGATACCAATTCAGGATTTGCTTGTTTAAAATCACTTATTGGTTGCCATAATCATCCTCCTGCACATAACATAAAAACGGCTATTCAACATTCGTGTAACCCTTATTTTTATCAGGTTTACAAGCGTGTTATCATGCAAGGAAAATCATCAAGCATTTTTGTTGATAGCCGATTGGGATTAATTGAGTGGAACAAACACGTAGCGAGTTTTGGATTAGGAACAAAATTAGGCACAGATATTCCTGGAGTGAAAAAAGGAAGAGTACCTGACACAGCATTTTACGACCGTTGGTATGGAAAAAATCGCTGGGCATTTTCTACTATTTATTCTAATAGTATTGGAGAAGGTGAGCTGGGTGTTTCGCCATTACAAATGGCAAATTTAGCAGCAATCATCGCCAATAGAGGATATTATTATACGCCACATTTGGTGAGAAAAATTTCTGAAAATGGAACTAAAAAACCAGAATATTTAGTGAAGCGATACACCACTGTTGATCAAGTATATTTTCAATCCGTTGTGGATGGAATGGAACAAGTTGTACTTAGCGGAACAGGGCGACAAGCCCAAGTAGACAGCGTTTCGGTGTGTGGAAAAACAGGAACTGTGCAAAACGAATCGTTCAATGACCATAGCGTATTTATTGCCTTTGCGCCAAAAGACAACCCTAAAATTGCCATTGCCGTTTATGTAGAATACGGAACGTGGGGAGGAACGTGGGCAGCGCCAATTGCCAGCTTGATGATTGAAAAATATTTGAAGGGCGAAGTAACTTCTGTAAAAGGAAAAGCCAAAGAAGAAAGAGCATTAAAAACACCAATACTTGATAAACATGCGAAATTCTAAAGGCACATTGTTTTCAAATATCGACCCGATTTTATTTGCATTGTATTTGCTTTTGATGTTTTTTGGATTAGCCACAATCTATTCCTCAAGCTATAGCGAAGAGTTTCCAAATCTTTTCAGTTTTGAAAAAGAATACGGCAGACAGGTTGTGTTTATAGGTGTTTCGTTGCTTTTGGGTATTGGAATTCTAAATCTCGATAAAGATTTTTTCTTTCGTTACTCATTCATTTTTTACCTAATTGTTCTGTTGTTGCTGATAGGCGTTTTGTTTACACCACCTATAAACGGAGCACGCAGCTGGTTTTCTATCGGACCATTTTCGTTACAACCATCAGAATTTGCAAAGTATGCAACATCGCTCACTTTGGCGCAATACATGAGTTTGCCCACAACTCGATTAAAAAGCATCTCAACGCGATTTCTTATTCTCTTAATGATTGCAATACCTGCAGGTTTAATCATTCTTCAACCCGATGCTGGAACGCTGCTAGTTTTTATTTCATTCATCTTTGTGTTTTACAGAGAAGGATTGTCTGGTGGCATTTTACTTTTTGGTGTTTATGCCATTGGATTAGCCGTTATCACTCTTTTCTATCAAAATACCTTTATCAATATTCCATTTAGTGAAAACAAACTAGAAGCAAATTATTTTATTATAATTGTTCTCACTTTTTTTGCTTTAATATTTTGGTGGATGATACAATTTCTTGTGCGTCCAAGATATAGAGCAAGACAGTATGTTAATTTAATTGCTGCCTATGCCGTAAGTGTAACCATTATTTTATCGGCAAGTTGGGTGTTTCAAAATATTTTTGAAGACAGACACCGAGATAGAATTGAAATTTTATTTGGAAAAAAAATTGACCGACAAGGCGCAGGTTATAACATCTATCAAGCCATGAGTGCTGTTGGCTCTGGAGGATTTATTGGAAAAGGATACAGAGACGGAACTCTCTCAAACGACCAATTTAAGCACGTTCCAGAACAAAGTACCGACTTTATTTTTTGCTCGCTCTCCGAAGAATGGGGCTTTGTTGGAAGCTTGTTAATGATTTTACTTTTTATGGGATTAATTGTGAAAATTATACTCATTGCTGAGCGGCAACGCAGCCAATTTACACGAATTTTCGCTTACTGCGCAGCCGGAATTTTCTTTTTTCACTTTATGATAAACATAGGAATGGTAATAGGTTTAGCGCCTGTAATTGGAATTCCATTGCCATTTTTCAGTTATGGTGGTTCGTCCATTATTTCATTTTCATTGATTATTTTTACACTCCTAAAATTAGATGCGGAACGATTAGATATTTTTAGATAAAGCACAACAATGAAAACATTTTCACAACACAATTTCAACAATCAAAAAGTTATTATTAGAGTAGATTTTAATGTGCCGTTAGATGAAAATTTTAACGTTACAGACGACACACGCATTCGTGAATCAGTACCAACTATAAAGAAAATTTTAAACGATGGTGGCAGTGTTGTTTTAATGTCGCACTTGGGTCGTCCTAAAAATGGATATGATGAAAAATATTCATTAAAACATATCATTTCAAGCGTAGAAAAAAACATTGAAACACCTGTAAAATTTGCCAAAGACTGCATTGGTAAAGATGCTTACGAGTTATCAAAAAATTTGAAAAATAGCGAAGTATTGTTGTTAGAAAATTTACGCTTTTACCCTCAAGAAACGGCTGGCGATATCAACTTCGCTGAGCAACTTTCTAAACATGCCAATTTTTTCGTAAACGATGCATTTGGAACAGCGCATCGTGCACACGCCTCTACAACAATCATAGCTCAATTCTTTCCCAATAAAAAATCGTTTGGCTTTTTACTTGAAAAAGAAATTGAGAGCGTTGACAGAGTTTTAAAATCAGGTGAAAAACCATTAACCGCAATAGTTGGAGGAGCAAAGGTGTCAAGCAAAATTTCTATTATAGAAAATTTGTTCAATGCCGTTGATAACATTATTATTGGTGGTGGGATGGCGTTTACATTTGTAAAAGCAATGGGCGGAAGCACAGGTAATTCATTAGTTGAACAAGATTATTTAGAGACAGCTAAAGCTATTTTAACGAAAGCAAAAGAAAAAAAAATCAATATTTACATTCCTATAGATACTGTAATTGCTGATGGATTTAGCAATGATGCCAATAAAAAAGAGTGCAACATCAACCAAATTCCTGATGGCTGGATGGGCTTAGATGTAGGGCAACAATCTATTGAAGATTGCAAAAAAATTATCAAAAACTCTAAAACCATTTTATGGAACGGACCAATGGGTGTGTTTGAATTTAGCAATTTTGAAAATGGCACTAAACAAATTGCATTAGCCATTGTTGAGGCTACTAAGAATGGTGCTTTCTCATTAGTAGGTGGCGGTGATTCTGTTGCTGCTGTAAATAAATTTGGTTTAGCAAAAGAAGTAAGTCACGTGTCAACTGGTGGTGGCGCTATGCTTGAATTTTTAGAAGGGCAAACATTGCCTGGAATTGCAGCAATACAAAATTAATTATGCCAAAAACTATCAAATCTCGGTCGCTTACACTGTTCTACATTTTGGTAGGATATGTGGTAGCGCAGTTGCTTTGGTGGGCAATTCACATTATCCAACTTACTTCTCAAATTTATCAAGAAGATGAATATTTAGAAAGACGCATTTGGATGATAGTTGGCGAAGGGTTGGTATTTTTTATACTACTTAGTTTTGGAATTTACAAAATCAGAAAAAACTTTAAACAAGAAGTAAAACTCGCACAGCAAAAACAAAATTTTGCATTGTCTGTAACGCACGAATTAAAATCGCCCATTGCAGGTATTAAGCTGTTTTTACAAACACTTCAAAAGCACGATTTACCAGAAGAAAAACGCAAAGAAATTGTTGCCAAGTGTTTGCAAAATACCAATCGTTTAGAGTCACTCATCAATAATATTTTGCTGACAAATGCTTTTGAAAATGGCAATTATCAATTAGTAAAAGAAGCATTTGATGTTAAGAGTACAGCGCAAGAAATCATCTTTTTATTATCGTCTGCCAATAACAGAAGTAACATTCAATTTGCTTTTTCTGGGGATGAAACTATTGTTTCGGATAAGCAATCGTTTACGTCTATACTCTCTAATTTATTAGAAAATGCCATTAAATATTCCGATGAAAATTCACCCATTGAAGTTGAATTATCTGTAACGAAAACGAATTTATCGCTCAAAGTAAAAGACAAAGGCATTGGCATTTCCGAAAGTGAACGCTATTTAATTTTCGATAAATTTTATCGCGCAGGAAACGAACTAACACGCAAAACAAAAGGCACTGGATTGGGTTTGTTTATTGTGTATGAACTAGTACATTTAAACGAAGGCGATATTAGTGTAGAAGCCAACACACCTAAAGGAACAATTTTCACAGTCAATTTACCAATTAAATAATGAGCAAGAAAGTAGCATTGATAATTTTAGACGGATGGGGCATTGGCAAAAAAGACCAAACCGATGGAACATTTTTAGCCAACACACCTTTTGTAGATAGCTTATATTCTAATTATCCGAACACAACACTAATTACTTACGGAGAAGATGTGGGTTTGCCCCAAGGACAGATGGGTAATTCGGAAGTGGGGCACTTAAACATTGGTGCAGG
The DNA here is from genome assembly GCA_046569885.1 of Bacteroidia bacterium. Classification (GTDB taxonomy): domain Bacteria; phylum Bacteroidota; class Bacteroidia; order Flavobacteriales_D; family Parvicellaceae; genus JBKHVV01. The sequence continues at coordinate 9,581 of JBKHVV010000044.1, read as the reverse complement.
GCGCGTGGTGTATCAAGATTTGGTGCGCATCAACAAAGCCATTGAAGATAAAAGTATTCGTGAAAATGAAGCGTTGGTAAATGCATTTAATTATGCTAAAGAAAAAAATGTTGCCGTGCATTTTATCGGTTTGGTTTCAAAAGGTGGCGTACATTCTATGCAAGAGCATTTGTACGATTTGTGCTACATAGCAAACGATATGGGCATTACCCAATCCTACATTCATGCGTTTACCGATGGGCGCGATACCGACCCAAAACGTGCGCATGGTTACATTCAAGAATTAGAAGCTGCCATTGAAAATACGCCTACAAAAATTGCTTCGGTAATTGGCCGCTACTACGCTATGGATAGAGACAAACGCTGGGAGCGCATCAAAAAAGCATACGATTTATTAGTGCATGGAATTGGCGAATCTTACAGTTCTCCCGTAAAAGCAATTGAAGATTCTTACAATAAAAAGATTACCGATGAATTTATCGAACCAAAAATTATTGATAAAACTGGTGTGATAAAAGAGGGTGATGTGGTGATTTGTTTCAACTTCAGAACCGACCGTTGCCGTGAAATTACCATGGCGTTAACGCAACAAGCGTTTCACGAGCAAAACATGCACCCGCTAAATTTGCATTACGTAACCATGACCAACTACGACCAAACGTTTAAAAACGTACACGTAGTGTTTGATAAAGACAACCTCAACAACACCTTGGGAGAAGTTATTAGCGAAGCAGGATTAAAACAAATTCGTATTGCGGAAACAGAAAAATATCCGCACGTTACCTTCTTTTTTTCGGGTGGAAGAGAAAAAGAATTTACAGGTGAAAGCCGCATCATGGTGAGCTCTCCGAAAGTAGCCACCTACGATTTACAACCCGAAATGAGCGCGTACGAAATCACCGAAAAAATTTGTGCAGAGTTAGAAAAACAATCGGCAGAATTTATTTGTCTCAACTTCGCCAACCCAGATATGGTAGGGCATACAGGCGTTCCAGAAGCGATTGTAAAAGCATGTGAAGTCGTTGATGCTTGCACTAAAAAAGTAGTAGAAACAGGCGTAAACAATGGTTACTCGTTTATTATTATTGCCGACCATGGCAATGCCGATGTAATGATAAACCCCGATGGTACGCCCAACACCGCACACAGCATGAACCCTGTGCCTTGCTTTGTCATTGATAAAGATGTAATGCAACTACACGCTGGACGCTTAGCGGATGTAGCCCCTACTATTTTGCACTTAATGCAACTCGCCCAACCTAAAGAAATGACAGGGAAAAGTTTGGTTATTTAGGATTGCGAATGATTTGGTAATCCATTGAATGGTAAAATTTGTTACTGTCAATATTTAAGTGGTCTTCTTTAAATGGTAATGAATTATCAAAGTATTTTTTTTCGACTCTTGGTTTTGGCATTATTCCCAAAAAAGACTCTTCTTTAAAAACATTTATTAATTTATTGTCTTTCCATAAGTATTCCTTTTTTGTATATCCGTAACTTTTAGTTGTATCATCATAATCTCTAAAATCTTCATGAGATTTAACTATTCTTTTTAAGGAATCATAATAAAACACTTTTTTATAGCCAAAGTCTTTTATTGCATATAACTGTCCTTTATTAAAGATAAATTTTTCGGCTTTATTTGAGTCGGGTATTACAGAGTGTCTTTTTAAATATCTTTCATCACTAACAGGTAAAACAATTATAGAATCTTCATCTGAAATCATAAAATTAGCTCCTTCTACTATTTTTAATATTGTGTCCTGTTTTCTATGGTATATGTATCTAAATTGTTCAACAACATCCCAACCAATTTTAACTTGATACATTATCAAACTATCACAAAAAACTATTACTTCAGCATTTCTTAATTTGCCTTCACCCCAAACAAAACTTGAAAACACTTTCTTTCTATAAGTGTCTGATTTTTTATTAAAAACATGCACAATACCCACTTGACCATTTATAACTTCCTTTATCGTATCCACCCCATGCTTTAGCATTAGGTAAGGAATGAAATCGGGTTCGTAAAAGGCATCGGCATATATTGGCGTAAGTGGTTTTTCTTTTGTTTCACTACACGCAAAAACAGAAAGTACTACAATCGGTATTATCCACACGTTTTTCATTCTCCGAAAGGTAGTGCAAAAAACACAAATACTAAAATTTCTCTCTCTTGAGGTAGGACTTGCTATTTATAAATCAACACTTCAGTCTCGCCAGTAGCTAAGCGATAGCCACGATACATGCCTTCGCTATTAAACGGCATGGCAACGTTGCCAAATTTATCTATGCAAATAACACCGCCTTCTCCACCTAATTTTACGAGCTTATGCATCACTACTTCGTTGGCGGCATCGTTTACCGAAAGTCCTTGGTATTCCATTAGTGCTGAAATATCGTGAGCAACCACACTGCGAATAAAATACTCACCATGACCAGTGGCAGATACCGCACACGTGTTGTTGTTGGCATACGTTCCGGCACCGATAATGGGTGCATCGCCCACACGTCCGTAACGTTTATTGGTCATGCCGCCTGTAGAAGTACCTGCCGCTAAGTTGCCATGTTTATCTAATGCCACCACACCAACCGTTCCGAATTTTTTATCTTTATTTTCACTCTCTGCGCTGTGATCGAGCTGTTGTTTTTCAGTGTCTTTTATGCGTTGTAGTTGGTCAAACCGTTTTTGCGTGAAGAAGTAATCTGGCGAAACAATTTCTAAACCTTGTTCTTGCGAAAATTGTTCTGCGCCTTTTCCAATCAGCATAACGTGTGGAGATTTTTCCATCACCTTACGAGCAGCAGAAATAGGGTGTTTTACGGTAGTTATACTTGCCACCGCGCCCGCCATTAAATTAGAGCCATCCATTATTGAAGCATCCAATTCAATTTTTCCTTCGTTGGTAAATACAGCACCAACACCCGCATTAAACAAAGGTGATTCTTCCATAATATGAATACAAAATTCAACAGCATCTAAAGCAGTGCCGCCATTTTTTAAAATGTCTTCGCCTTTTGCCAACACTTCGTTTAGTTTGTCAATGTAAGCTTGCTCTAAAGAATCGCTCATGTTTTTCTTTAAGATAGTGCCCGCACCACCGTGTATAGCTATAGCCCATTTCTGCTGTTGTTGAGGGTTCATGACGTTTTGTTTTTCGTTTAATTTTTCTTTTACCTGTTCATCTGCTTCAGTACAAGCAAAAAGCATTAAAACAGACAAACAGTACATTAACCTATAATGTATTTTAGCAAAAAATAGTAGCATATATTTATTAAAAAATGTAACAACGTTATCCAAAACTACACGTTTATTTTATGACATTTACAAAAAGTAAACACTAATTTTGCAACGTGAGCAACATAAAACACATCAGCGAACGCGTTTCGTATAAAGACCACGGTGATAAACTGACGGTGGTTATTTCTTCTAAAATAGAGCGCTGGAAAGAGGGATTACTCATTATGTGGTTGTTGGGATGGACATTTTCGGGCGTATATTTTGCTTACGAATTATTCACCCAACAACACGATGACAACATGAAAATAGCTCTAGTTATCATGCTATCGTTTTGGGTGTTTTTTGAAGTGCGTATTGGCAAAGCGCTACTTTGGCGCAAATATGGCATGGAGTTTTTAAAACTAGAAGACGGACAACTCTTCATAAAAAATTCTATAAAAGGCTACGGAAAGTCTCTTCCTTACTTTTGCGCCAATATCAAAAACATTCACTTGTTGGATAAAAAAGATACGTCTCCATTGGCGTTTTTAGAAAATTCGTTTTGGTTTGTAGGTGGCGAAATCATTGGCTTTTATCATAAAGACAAACTCGTAAAACTCGGCAAACAACTCTCTAAAGAAGAAGCAAAAAAATTGGTGGAATTTTTGAAGAAAAATGTATAAGCCTCTCCAAAAGAGAGGGACTTTTAACTTTCAACCTTTAACTTTTAACTTATCTTAAACGCGACCGTTTTCACGCGCTTGGTTTTTTTACCTTCAATGGTTTCTTCTAAAATCATTTCTTTGGCTGTTTTTGTGGCAAATACTGCTTGCAAATTTTTAATAGCACCCACAGGCACGTTATGTTTTAGCAATTTCGGGTAAATATCTTTGAAGATTTTTTGTGCAAATGTTTCAAATAACAATGCGTGTAATTTCGCTCTGTGTTTTACTCTACTTTGGTTATTTAAAAACTCTTTTTGCTCAGCTAATTCGGGTGTGCCAACGACTGAACACAAATCTTGAAATTGCTTATCGTTGCCAGCAGCCAACACGAGTGCTTTTTGGTCTTTGGTGTAAACGATTTCTCCATAAGGCGCAATATTGGGATGCAACGAACCCATGCGCTGTGGCACCGAATTATTCATTAAATAATTAGTGGCTTGATTGACTAACGAAGCAATAGCGGCCTCTTCTAAAGAACATTCAACCAAACTGCCTTTTTTGGTTTGTTCACGCTTTAACAACGCACACAAAATCCCTTCTTTTAATTGATGCGCTGCTAATACGTCAATCAGTGCAACGGGCATTTTTGCTGGCTCCGAATCAGGTTGTCCGTTCATAAACATAAAGCCGGTTTCGGCTTGAAGAACTACGTCAAATGCCACTCTGTTGCCATCATTAAAGCCATTTAATTGCGCATAAATTAATTTTGAGTTGAGTTTTTTTAGCGTAGCAAAATCTACCTTTAATTTTTTGGCACTTTGTGCTTTAAAATTAGAAATTACCACATCTGCCGAGCTAATTAATTCTATTAATTTTTGATAATCCTTCGCATCCGAAATGTCTAAACTTACATAGGTTTTGCCATAATTTACGGAGGAAAAATAAGCCGACACCGAGTGCTTATCTTCTTTAGATGTTTTCCAAGTGCGCGTAACATCTCCGCCAACTTTTTTATTTTCAATTTTGATGACTTCAGCGCCCAATTCGGCAAAGAACATGCCCACCGCAGGACCTGCTAAAACACTTGCTAATTCTATAACTTTTAAATTCTTGAACATCTTACTTTTTGTATAATCTTGCCGTTTGAACTACCATTATCGGATATGAAATTACTTCCGGAATTTCTTCACCCTTGTCTCCCGATTTTTCTTGTTGAGCTTTATTAGAATAAGTGATTTCAAAGTCCATATAGTCATCAAAAAAACTTTCGCGAGAGGTGAGCAAACCGCCTTGCACTTCAAACATGCTATACAAGGTATTGCCACTAAATTTAGCATTGAGCAAAATGCCATTGTCTTCATCTACCATATATTCTCCTTTGGCAGCATTTTTTTCTAGTAAAAAATACTTTCGCTCTTGTCTATTTTCTCCCGAACCATAAACAATAGTATAAGCATATTTTCCAATACTATCGGTAGCTTGCAAATGAAATTCCATGTCTAATTCTTGTTTGTTTCCGCCATTGTCAATTTTTAATTTTCCATAATACGCACCAAAATAATCTTGCGGGAAAACTTTTGGTTTGTCTTCCATAACTACTTTGGTTGACGTACAAGAAGTGATTATAAAAATTAAAAAAATATAGCTTAAATTTTTCATAGATTTTACTTTAAAAATGGCTGCATTTCTTGCTCAATTTTTTGACGCAAATTCATCAACTTAATGGCATATTTTTCTAACTGTTTATCCTTTGCAGATGTTGGTTTCCATTTTTTAACTTTTACTGGTTTACCTTCTTCATCAACGGCAACAAAAACAATAATACAGTGAGTGGTTTTTTGATAATTTTTCGTAGCTAAATCTTTAGAAAAAACATCTACAGAAATGTGCATACTTGTAGAGCCCGTGTAAATAATTTTGGCATCGATTTTTACCATTTGTCCAATTTGTATGGGACGATAAAAACGAATGCCACCAACATACACTGTTACGCAATAGGTTTCGTTCCAGCCACGAGCACAAGCATAAGCGGCTTGGTCTATCCACTTCATTACGGCTCCTCCATGCACTTTTCCTCCAAAATTTACATCGGTTGGTTCGCTTATAAACTGAAAACTTAAGGTGTTTTTTGCCATAATTGTTGTTGTAGAATTTTTACTAAGGTACAAAAAACAAAAATGTGTCTATGGCTTTACCATTTTTGTACTCATCAAAACACTATTCGTACTTGAATCTATAATTTTTACTAGAAAAACACCGCTTGGGAAATGTTTAGTGTCTATTGATTTTTTTAGAGGAGACGAGTAAATTGTTTGACCGACAGAATTCAAAATCAAGACCTCCAAATTTTCTTTGTTTGAATTGTTTTCTATGTAGATTTTGTTGTCAAATAATGTTGGGTAAATAGAGAAGTTCTGCGCACTACTGAGCTCTACGTTAACTATACAAGGATCATTATTAAATTTAAACGAACCTCCTACAAGCAAATCTTCATAACAACTTAAACCGTAAATTGGAACCCAATCTGCCAATGCAGGGTTGGGCGAAAATAAACCTATGGTAGAACCCACACCTTCTACCACATCGTCATTATCCCAGTTACAAACTGTATTGTCTATAGAGGTATATTTAAAGACTTTTCTTGATGCTCCAAAAGTGTTTTGGGTTGTTACAGATTCTACTTTTACATCCGTATTACAATATTCACAAAAAAACGTATCGCCTGCTTCTGCTGAAAAATCATATAATAGAGAAAAACTTGTGCCGCCTGTATATCGAAAAATACTGTCTCCTGTATTTTGATAAAATATCATGTCATTATTCAATTTGTGGCAATCTTTCCCATCAATAACGGTGTCTTTGAGAGACTGTATTGTAGAATAATAGTAAATCGGTTCGCCAAAAAAGTCCCAATCTTGAACAAAGAAGCGCCATATTGCCCCGACTGGTGCAAATTCATACATTTGAGAAAAACCAGCGATGGTAAAGTTAAGAAATATGGCAACTAGAACTTTTTTAATCATAAATAGTGGCAATTCGTTTTGCTAATTTACAACAAAAAACATCCAAAAACAAAAACGCCACGAAATTTCGTGGCGTTTTCTTATGGGAAAAGACGGTTGAAATACGACTATCTACAAACTAAATCAATGTGATTGGGCTTTGCCATTAAATCTCTAAATGTGTCATGAAAAGTTATCTCATTCTGTTCATTTAAAACAACTATTATGGACGTTTTTAGAGTTCTTTTTATTTCCTTCTCGAATGCTTTTAATAAGGCATCATTAAATATCGTGTTTGAAGATGTAAGGTATTGTCTTTCTGATAAAAAATCTTTCTTTTCAATTGGTCTAATGTATTCCGATACGAAAATTGTTTTTGAGAATAAAAGGGAGTCTTTCATAAATTTTGCCAAAGACATTTCGCAACTTATACAGTCCTTTTTTTTTAATAGTACAATATTTTTACAACTTTTATTTAAGAAAACATCGTGCTTCTCTAATTCACTTTGAAAGAAGCTCTCATGGCTACCGCAAGATTGAAAACAGAACAAGGCTAATAGAATACAACTAACCTTAATTACGGTTGATATGATATTTAACAATTTTATAGGCATCTTCTTCTTTAATTATTTCATACATCTTGTCATGACCAAATAATACAGATAATACATTTTTTTCGTGTTCTTTTATTAGTGTCTTTTTATTTTCTTTTTTATTGTACACGATGGTTTTTTTCACGTTGGATGTATCGCTTTTTATATTGCATAAAATACTAACAGAATTCAAAAAAGAGAATGAAGATATGTGAAAGTACTTTTCCTTTAAGATATTTACAGAGTCCTTTTTATTGTCATCAATTAAATATATATTCTTCCCTTCTGTAAAGTAGATGTTATCGTCAAATTGATGAAAAAAATAAGAGTTTATAATTACATCTTCTCTTCTGTGTAGTTTAGGATTAGTATGGTAATCAAGTAAGCTGTCTGCTTTTATAACTTGGCTATTTTCAGACAATACCACCCTATATAAGAGTTTTGATGATGGTGACACAGGAGAGAATATGTTTTTTGCGAACATAATGCTGTCCTTTATATAGAACCCTCCTTGTAGGTTAATTAAATCAACTCCTTCGGTAGATAAATCGTCATTTATTTTTACGTTGCTATAATCTATTTTATGATTTATGTGTACGACAAAGTCTTTTGGCTGAGCGCTAATTCTATATAAAAATGGAAAAAAAGAGGTTATAGCGGCATCTTGATTGTTGTACCTACCAAGGTAGTTTGTAAAAATAGTTAGAGTTATGTATGCCTCTTCTGACGAAATAACAACTCTATCTATTTTGAGTCTTAAATCGTCTTTAATTAATTCATTATAGTCTGCTACAAAATTAAGATTTGAGTAGTGTAGCTGTGTTTTCTTATATAGACTTACTAAAAGACTGTCTGTAGGATTAAATACTGAATACAAACGACCATTGTCTAGATTAACTTTTAGAACCTGTTGACCGTCACTAATAAAATAAATAAACTCTTGCTTTTCATCTAAAACAGGATTGTTTACAGATTTTATGTATATAGATTCCGATTCAATAATATCAACAACCTCTACTTGTTTTAATGAAAAAAAATCATTATCCTGAGCATCATGATTACATGACAAAATGCTCAAGATAATGATTAGTTTTAAAAAAAATAAGGGCTTAGTATCTCTCAAACTTGTGATAAATCTTTATAGTATTATCAGGCAAAACTTCTTCTCTTTGTCCTATTATACGGCCTTCAATTACCTCAGGGTAACATCCTATTTCATCCGAGTTAATATCACCGTCAAAGATTCCAATCAAAAGACCAATATCACCTTGACGCTTTTTCATTATCTCTTCTTCCCCTGCTGCTGTTAAAACCCCTTCTGCACTTGTGTTGTCATACCCCCAATCAACATTGGTTGGAGATGGAACGGCTTCTTTTTTACAAGAAGTAACGCCACCAAATAGTAAAGCTACTACTGATAGCACGATTACATTTTTTTTCATGTTATTATAAAATTTTTATGGTTAATAACACGAAAGAAAGAAAAAAAGAAAGAAGCAAAAAAGCAAAGAAAACAGCTTAAAGTTTTTAACAAAAACAAAAACGCCACGAAATTTCGTGGCGTTTTCTTATGGGAAAAGGGACTTAAAAATCCGTAAATTACTTTTTATCGTCTTTTACTTCTTCAAAGTCCACATCGGTAACTTCTTCGTTGGAAGAACCTGATGAAGACTGCTGATTACCTTCTGCACCTGCTTGCTGTTGTGCAGCATACATTTCTTGACTGGCTGCTTGGAACACTTCGTTCAATTTGTTCATAGCTGAGTCAATAGCAGAAATATCTCTGTTTTGGTGAGCAGTTTTTAACTCAGCCAAAGCATCTTCAATAGGTTGTTTTTTGTCGGCAGGAATTTTATCTCCGTACTCTTTCAACTGCTTTTCTGTTTGGAAAATTAAGCTATCCGCCTGATTGATTTTTTCAATCTCTTCTTTCATTTTCTTATCGGATTCGGCATTGGCTTCGGCTTCTCTTTTCATTTTTTCAATTTCTTCTTGAGAAAGACCAGAAGACGCTTCAATACGGATAGATTGCTCTTTGCCGGTAGCTTTATCTTTTGCCGAAACACTTAACAATCCGTTTGCATCAATATCAAACGTTACC
>JBKHVV010000043.1:0-17416 GCA_046569885.1 Bacteroidia bacterium | reverse complement strand
CAGTAAACGGAATATTCAACGATAGTTCATGTTCATTGTTCCAAAGCAACGTTAGTTCGGTGTGTTGGTGAATTTGAATTTTGTTGATGATTTTCAACTTTGCACCATTGCCCTGACCAACAAGTGTAGTGTTTTTTATGCCTTCAGAAAATTGCTGATGACAAAACACTTGCTTGGCATCAACAAACAACTGCGATTTTTCTTGCAAAATATGTTTGGCAGATAAAAAATTCTCTGCGTGTGATTGCCCAATGCCCGTAAGCACTCCGTGCGTTGGCTCAATCATTTTTTCAAGCTTTTGCATCTCGCCTGGTTGCGAAATACCTGCTTCAATTAACGCTAATTCATGGTTAGAATTTAGCATTAATAATGACAACGGAACACCAATTTGTGAGTTATAACTTTTCGGGCTACGAATTACAATTTTTTCGGTAGAAAGCAATTCATACAACCATTCTTTAACGGTTGTTTTTCCAAAACTTCCAGTTATCGCCACCACAGGAATATCGAATTTTTTTCGATGATTGCCCGCTAGTTTTTGTAGTGCTTCGGTGGTGTTTTTTACTTTGATAAATAGAGCGTCTTTTCCGATTTGTTCGGTATAATTTTCTACAACAACAAATGCTCTACATCCTTTTTTATAAGCATCTTTCAGATAATTATGTCCATCGTTATTATCACCTTTTAATGCGAAATAAATGGTGTGCTCATCAATGGATGCGTCTCTACTATCGATAGAAATGTTGTTAAGTTTGTTTTGACACGATCCTTCAATAGCGCCTCCAACAGCAACAGCAATTTCTTCAACAGTATAGGGGGTGATAATCATTTATTTTTGGGAAGTGCGCTCGTTAAAACAATTTCTGCAAAGCGGAATGTACTCCTTTTTTTCGCCCAACAACACCACATCTTGTCCTTCGGCTAAACGGTGCGAAAAGTGCGCTAAATTGCCACAGTCTACACAAATAGCTTTCACCTTAGAAACGTATTCTGCCATTGCCACAATTTGAGGCATTGGTCCAAATGGAATTCCTTTAAAATCCATATCTAAACCAGCAACAATTACACGCTTGCCTTGGTTGGCAATAGCATTACACACTTCTGGCAAATCGTTATCAAAAAATTGTGCTTCATCTACCGCAATGATGTCATCTTCGGGAGCAATGTGTTGTAAAATTTCTTTTGAAGAAGAAACTGGAATACTTTGTATTTCTGACATATCATGGCTTACGACATTCTTTTTGTGATAACGCACATCTATCGATGGTTTAAAAATTTTCACCTCTTGACGGGCAATTTTTCCGCGTTTTACTCTGCGTATCAATTCTTCAGTTTTGCCTGAAAACATTGAGCCACAAACCACTTCAATCCACCCGCTTTTAATTTTTGAACTTCTTTTAATTTCTAGAAACATTTTGTTTTGTTCTTGGCGTGTTTTTTGTGTTTTACTAATTTGTTTGAGGATAATTTTTATCTTTACTCCTCGTTATTTTAGCAACAAATTTAGTCTTTTTAGACAGAAACTTCATGGAAAACGACAATAGATATAAAAGCATTACCGAATTAACTTCAGAGTTAAATAAATTGGCACAAAAAATTGATGCTGGACAACTTGTGTACGAAGAACTGGAAGATGCTTGTTCACAAGCTTCGCAGCTTTATGAGCGCTTGATAATTATAAAATACAAAGCTGCTGAAAGATTAATAAAAGGCGATGATATTGAAACAATGAAATCGCGCTTCAAAATTAACTTAAAACGCACCAATCAGCTCAGTTTGGAAGAAGTAATTTCTGACACGGTAAAAGAAAATTTAGAAAAAGCTCAAACAAGTTTGCTGCCCGAAATTGAAAAACAAGAAGTTCCAGATAAAATTGGGGTTGAAGAAAAGAAACAAGAAGAAAGGTCAAGCAAGAATCAGCAAGTAAATAGAACCTCATTGAACGAAAATTTTTCTGGACAGAAAAAAACACTTGGCGATAAATTAAATAAGCTTCCGATTAAAAATCTTAAAACAGAAATTGGCATAAACCTAAAGTTTCTGTTTATTAATGATTTGTTTAAAGGCGAAAACGTTCCCTACAACGAAGCACTTGACAAATTAGATTCGTTTCAACATTTTGAAGAGGCAAAATCTTACCTTGAACCAATAAAACAAAAGATGAACTGGGATGAAGAAAATCCTTCAGTAATTGCTTTTTTTGAATTAGTAGAAAGACGTTATTTATAAATCATTTTATTATGAAGGCAAGAGTTTTATTTTTGTTTTTTGTCCTTCATCTTTCAGTATTTTCTCAGCAAGAATTTGCAAAATCGTTTGTAAGTGTTTTTGCTTCGGATGAATTTAAAGGGCGCGGCTATGTAGATGGCGGCAATGAAAAAGCAGCGCAATATTTAGCCGACCAATTTGCTCGATTTGGAGTGAAACCTTATGCTCAAACTTACTTTCAAAAATTCGGCATTAGCGTAAACACGTTTCCAAGCCCAACACATGTTATAATTAATGATTCTATCTTAACCGAAGGTGTTGATTACATTGTTGACCCCTATTCGGGCTCTTCAAGCGGTGTATTTTCTTGCTTTTATGTTGATTTTTTTAATTTGTCAAAAGCATCGACACAAATTAAAAACACTGTGTTTGTGATTGACCCTAGCATCACTCAAAACAAAGACAGCATAGCTATTTTGCAACGCTTAAAATATCAATTATCAAACACACATCCTGTAGTGTGGCTAAACAGTGGAAAGCTAACGTGGTCAGTAGCTACAGAGCAAGGGCAGAATGCTATTTTGGAAATAAAAAAAGAAACATTTGGTCGTCCAAACGAACTAAAAATTGATGTAAAAAATGAATACATCCAACATTTCGAAACGCAGAATGTCATTGGTTTTATCAAAGGAAAAAAGAAGAAAAAACACATTGTGATAACTGCTCACTACGACCATTTAGGAAAGATGGGAAATGCGATATTTAATGGCGCTAACGATAACGCAAGCGGTGTGGCTTCTATGTTGTATTTAGCTCAACATTTTGCGAGTAAAAAACCAAAATACAGTATGGTATTTATTGCTTTTGGCGCAGAAGAAGTTGGCTTGTTAGGCTCAGAATATTATGTCAAAAATCCTGCGTTCCCGCTCAAGCAAATTAAATTCTTAATCAACCTAGACCTCAACGGCACAGGCGAAGAAGGTGTTACTGTAGTGAACGGAACGCTGCACAAAAAAGAGTTTTTAAAGCTGACCAACATCAACAACGAGCAACATTTATTAGAAAAAATTAAAGTTCGTGGACAAGCCGCCAACAGTGACCATTATTGGTTTACACAACAAAGCGTGCCTGCTTTTTTTATTTATACGATGGGTGGTGTATCTCACTATCACGATGTGTACGATCGCCCAGAAACACTTCCGCTCACGGAGTTTAACGACCTTACATCACTTTTAATACAATTTATAGATTCGTTTTAGTATATTTACACTTGTCATTTTCACCGAAGTGAAAAACCTCTTGGATATTTCGATTCACTCAACACGACAAAAACAAAAAATATGAAAAAAATAGTTTTACTTTTATTTACAATTGCTCTAAGCTCATTTCTTTTTTCACAAAACACAGTTGAGGGTTCTTGGTTGGGAACATTAGACATACAGGGTGTTAAACTTCGCCTGGTGTTTAATGTAGAGCAAAGAGATGGTCAATTGTTTTCAACAATGGATAGCCCAGACCAAGGCGCAAAAGATATCCCTGTTGATAAAACTATTTTTAATAACGACTCTATTCGGTTTGAAATTCCTGGTGCTCTAATAGTTTACAAGGGCAAGTTGGTTTCCGAAAATAAAATCGAGGGGCAATTTAAGCAAGGAGCTTATAAAACTTCTCTTGATCTTGAGCGCACCGAAGAAGTGCCAACATTAAATCGTCCACAAGAACCAAAACCGCCATATCCTTATGCCTCAGAAGAAGTAACGTTTAAAAACACTTCGGCAAATATTACCCTTGCAGGCACTCTTACCAAGCCCGAAGGCGAAGGTCCTTTTGCTTGCGTAGTAATGATTACGGGTAGTGGTCCGCAAAATAGAGATGAAGAAATAATGGGACACAAGCCGTTTTTAGTTATTGCCGACCATCTAACGCGCAACGGAATTGCCGTGTTGCGTTATGACGATAGGGGCACATATCAATCTACAGGAGATTTTTCCTATGCTACAACTCGCAATCTAGCTGATGATGTAAACAGCGCTGTAGCGTATTTACAAACCCGATCAGACATAAAGCAAATTGGCTTAATTGGCCATAGCGAAGGTGGTGTAATAGCTCCAATGGTAGCTGCCGAAAACAAAAATGTTGATTTTATTGTGATGTTAGCGGGAACAGGCGTAAATGGCGCTGAAATTTTATTACTTCAACAGGAATTAATTGGTCGTGCAGAAGGATTTAAAGAAAAAGATTTAATAAAAAACAAAGAAGCCAATATGAAAATATACGACATCATCCTTTCTTCAAAAGATGAAAACGATGCTAAAACCAAACTAGAAAAACATTTAAAAAACAAGAAAAATTTACCTGTAAATTCTTCTGGAATATCTGAAAAACTGTTTGTGAAAAATATTATAGACACTTATACCAATGGTTGGATGTTTTACTTTATGCGTCTAGAGCCAAGTACAGCATTAGAAAAAGTATCGTGCCCTGTTTTAGCGTTAAATGGCAGCAAAGATTTGCAGGTAGATGCTGGTCAAAATTTACCCCCAATAAAGACTGCGCTTGAAAAAGCGGGAAACAAAGACATTACGATTAAAGAATATCCCAACCTCAACCACTTATTTCAAGAGTGTGAAACAGGTGCAATAAGCGAATATGTAAAAATTGAACAAACCTTTTCGCCACAAGTATTAGAGGATATGACAAATTGGATCTTAAAGCGAGTAGAATAGATTTTTCTAAGCTAACTCTATAGAGGATTTTTACCTTTGTCTAAAAATAACCAAATGTCATACAAAATAATCGGCTCAGGCTATTACATTCCAACAAAAAAAATTACCAATATTGAGTTTGCTCAACATCATTTCTATACCGAAAGTGGAGAGCCCTTTCCACAAAGCAACGAGGTAATTGCCGAAAAATTTCAAGAAATTACAGGAATAGCCGAGCGCAGATATGTAGAAAACCATTTAACCACATCAGACATTGCATACTTAGCTGCTAAAGAAGCTATTTTTAATTCTGGAGTAGACCCAGAAACGATAGACTACATCATAATGGCGCATAATTTTGGTGACGTAAAAAAAGGAACTATTCAGTCGGATATTTTGCCAAGTTTGGCATGTAGAGTTAAACATTTGTTGAAAATAAAAAACCCTAACTGCGTGGCATACGATGTGTTGTTTGGCTGTCCTGGTTGGATTGAAGGCATGATACAAGCCAAAGCATTTATTCAGGCGGGAATGGCAAAAACGTGCCTGGTAATTGGCGCAGAAACCCTTTCGAGAGTAGTAGATCATCACGATAGAGACAGCATGATTTTTTCCGATGGTGCAGGCGCAACCATTCTTTCAATGTCTGATGAAGATGGTGGAATTTTAGCTCACCAAACAGCTACCCACACGTATGACGAAGCCAATTATTTGCATTTTGGAAAATCAAATAAAAAAGATTTAGACCCCAACATCCGCTATATAAAAATGGCGGGCAGAAAAATTTACGAATTTGCCCTAAGCAATGTGCCTAAAGCCATGAAAACGTGTTGGGACAAAACAGGATTGCCTGTTGAGAAAATTACTAAAGTGCTCCTTCACCAAGCCAACGAAAAAATGGACGAGGCGATAATACACCGTTTTTACAAACTCTATAAACAAACGCCTCCAAAAGACATTATGCCGATGAATATTAAAACGCTAGGAAACTCAAGCGTGGCAACAGTACCAACGCTATATCACATGATTATAAAAGGCGAATTAGAAAACCATTCTCTTAAAAAGGGAGACTACATCTTGTTTGCATCGGTTGGTGCGGGCATGCATATCAACGCGATTGCTTATCAAATGTAATTAAATAGCACCCTTAGTTTCCTAAAGATGTCTTTTAATTCTTAATTATTCCTTTATCCCTTCCAAATCAAACAAGAAGGCATATTCTAAAGCCACTTCTTTAAGCGATTCAAAACGTCCAGAAGCGCCACCATGACCAACTTCCATGTTGCACTTCATTAGAAGCTTGTTGTTGTCGGTTTTAAGTTCACGCAATTTGGCTACCCATTTTGCTGGCTCCCAATATTGCACTTGGCTATCCCAATAACCTGTTGTAATCAACATATTTGGATAGTCTTTCGCCTCAACATTATCGTAAGGAGAATAGGTAATGATATAATCGTAATACTCTTTGTCTTTAGGATTTCCCCATTCGTCAAATTCACCAGTGGTTAATGGAATGGTTTCATCCAACATGGTGTTGATGACATCCACAAAAGGCACTTGAGCCACTATTCCGTTCCATAAATCAGGGCGCATGTTTACCACAGCACCCATTAGCAAACCGCCTGCACTGCCGCCTTGTGCGTACAAATGTTTGGTTGAGGTGTATTTTTTCTCAATCAAAAATTCTGCGCAATCAATAAAGTCGGTAAAGGTGTTTTTCTTTTTCAAAAGTTTGCCGTCTTCGTACCATTGGCGCCCCATGTCCTCTCCTCCTCGAACGTGAGCTATAGCAAATACAAAACCTCTATCTAAAAGTGACAATCTTAATGAGCTAAAGTAAACATCCATGCTTGCTCCGTAAGAGCCATAGCCATAAAGCAAAGTTGGGTTGTTGCCATCAAGTTTAATTCCCTTTTTGTAAACCAATGAAATGGGGACTTCTGTACCGTCATCGGCTTTTGCAAAGTAGCGTTTGGATTCGTAATTGTTTTTATCAAATTTTCCACCCAATACTTGTTGCTCTTTAAGCAATATGCGCTCTTTGGTGTTCATGTTGTAGTCATACGTTGAGCTTGGTGTGGTTAATGACGCATAACCATAACGCAACACGTCTGTGTCATACTCCATGTTGATGCTAGAATATAGGCTGTATGCTTCTTCTTCAAAAGAAATGTAGTGCTCGCTGTTTTCTTTTTTATTGATGATTCGCAAGTTGTTTAAGCCCTTAGTACGTTCTTCTAAGACCATAAAATCTCTGAAAATCTCAAAGCTTTCTAAACGTGTCTCAGCTCTATGGGCAATTTCTTCTTTCCAGTTTTCTTTAGATGGTTTTGAAATTGGTGTAGACACCAACTTAAAGTTTGTTGCGCCACCTTGATTGGTAATGATGTAAAACTTATCTTCAAAATCTTCTGCAGAATATTCTAAACCTCGCTCACGAGCCTGTAGCGTTTTTAGCTCTGAATTTGGGTTGTTGGCGTCTAAAAATCTAACTTCATCGCTCATAGTGCTTGAAGAGCCTATCATTATAAAACGACCAGATTTGCTTCTATAAACATACGCATAAAATGTTTCGTCTTTTTCTTCAAATACTAATTTATCTTCACTTGAGGGCGAACCAATTTCGTGCTTGTAAATTTGAAATGAACGAAGTGTTACAGGATCCTTTTTAGAGTAAAATACTGTTTTGTTGTCGTTTGCCCAAGCCACCCCGCCTGTAGTGTTGGGAATGGTATGTTCTAGAAACTCTCCTGTTTCTAAATTTTTAAAACGAATGGTGTAATTTCTTCTTGAAACTGTATCCTCTCCAAACGCTAATAGTTTATTGTCTGGGCTAACGCTCATGCCAGAAGCAGAGTAGTAAGCATGACCTTCCGCCAATTCGTTTACGTTAATCATTATTTCTTCTTCGGCTTCTAAGGTTTCTTTTTTGCGAGAATGTATAGGATATTCCTTTCCTGTTTCATAACGCGTGATATAGTAATAACCATTGTATTTGTATGGAACGCTTTCGTCATCTTCCTTAATGCGTCCTTTCATTTCTTCGAATAGAGATTTTTGAAACGCTTCTGTGTGTTTCATCATCGCTTCGGTATAAGCATTTTCTGCGTTCAAATAATCCAACACATCTTGAGTTTGTTGGTCGGGTGTTTTCGCTTCTTTTTGCTCGTCAGAAAGACGCATCCAGAAATAATTGTCAATTCTTTTATTACCGTGTTCGGTAAATTCTTGTGGGATTTTTTTTGCTACAGGTGGTTTTACATCCATGGTGTTTTCTTCTTTTTTGTTTTGACAAGCAGCTAGCGCAACTATCAAAAGTGGTAAAACGATTTTTTTCATGTGTTTATGGTTTTAGTTTCGCAAAATCTTTTGCAAAGTACGTTAAAATTATGTCTGCTCCAGCGCGTTTAATACTTAGCAACATTTCTTGCATACACGCATCGTAGTTGAGCCATCCTTTTTGCGAAGCAGCATGAAGCATGGCATATTCACCACTTACGTTATAGGCGGCAATGGGTAAATCAAATTCTTGTTTTAATAAATGAATTACGTCTAGATAAGCCAAGGCGGGCTTTACCATCAACATGTCTGCACCCTCCATTTCGTCTAAGTTTGCTTCAATCAATGCTTCAAACTTATTCGCTGGATCCATTTGATAGGTTTTTTTGTCTCCGCTTTTTGGTGCAGATTCTAAGGCGTCTCTAAACGGTCCATAAAATGCGCTTGCATATTTTGCGGTGTATGACATGATGCTCACTTCGGTAAAACCATTGTTGTCTAATTCTTCACGCAGATAACCCACGCGTCCGTCCATCATGTCCGAAGGACCAATAATATCAATGCCTGCTTCGGCTTGTGCCAATGCCATTTTTGCTAAAATGGGCAGCGTTTCATCGTTTACGATTTTTCCGTTTTGCACTAAACCATCATGTCCGTCTGATGAGTATGGATCCATTGCTACGTCACTCATTAAACATATTTGAGGAAACTGTTTTTTCAGCTCTTTGATGGCTTTTAAATAAAAGTTTTTGCTGCTGTAACTATACGTGGCTTTTTTATCTTTCAAGTTTTCCTCAACGCCTGGAAACAAAACAAATGAATGTATGCCCAACTTGATGCATTGCTCTACTTCTTTCATAAGCAAGTCTAATGACCAGCGATAAATATTGGGCAACGATTTTATGGTTTGCTTCTGCTTTTTTCCATCCACTAAAAACAGTGGATAGATAAGATTGTCGGTGGTTACCACCGTTTCTCGAACCATATGGCGTATAGCTTCGGACTTTCTATTTCTTCTTGGTCTTTGGTACATTTTGTGTCGCTTTATTCTTTCGTAAAAATACCGTTATCGTTTAAACTTTCTTCATACCCAACATCTTTTTTCAAGTTTTTGCTTTCGGCAGCCGCTACGGCTAATTGGTCGCAGCGCTCATTGTATCTATTGCCTGCATGGCCTTTCACCCAGACAAATTTTACATTGTGCTTTGGGTAAATTTGTAAAAATCTTCGCCACAAATCAGGGTTTTTCTTGTTTTTAAACCCTTTTTTTGCCCAGCCAAACACCCATTTTTTCTCTACCGCTTCTACTACATATTTCGAGTCCGAATAAACAACTACATCTTTACCCTCTCCTTTTATTGTTTCTAAAGCAACTATTACACTCAACAGCTCCATACGGTTATTGGTGGTATGAGCAAATCCATCCGAAAGTTCTTTTTGATGTTTGCCGTCCTTTGTCATAAGCACCACCCCATAACCACCTGGTCCAGGGTTGCCTTTAGCGGCACCATCGGTATAAATAATGATGCTCATTGTAGCAGTAGTTCTATGGTTTTTGGATAATGTTTTAGCTCTAATTCGCGTACTTTTTGTTCAATGGTTTCAGGCGTTTCGTTATCGTTTAATTCAACCTTAAACTGAGCAATGGTATTTCCTTCATCGTAATGTTCATTCACATAATGTACGGTAATGCCACTTTCTTTTTCTTTATTATCGAACACCACTTGATGTACTTGTTTTCCATACATTCCTTTGCCGCCATATTTTGGCAACAACGCAGGATGAATGTTGATGATTTTATTGGGAAAAGCAGACACAATGTTGTCGGGAACTTTAAGTAAAAATCCCGCTAAAACGATTAAGTCGGGGCTAAGTTGTTTAAGTTTGTTTAAAACCTCTCCGTTTAAAAATTGATTTTTGTCGAAAATTTCTATCTGGATATTTAATTTTTGCGCCATTAAAACAGCGCCACAATCTTTTTTATTGGTAAAAAGGGCTTGAATTTTTATGTTGGTCTTGGCAAAAAACTTGCTAATATTTTCAAAATTACTGCCGCTACCAGAAGCAAAAACGATTATATTTTTCCTTTTATTCAGTGTTTTGAGGTTTAATTCGACAAATTTAGCATTTCAATTCAAGGTACTGTTAAAAAATTTATATGTGTAATTTTTTATTGTTTTTCACCCCACTACAACAATTTTTAACTTACTTTCGCATAATATTTTCTCATACTTTGTGAGAAATATTTTTGTAATTAAACATATTAGCTTTTTATTTGCACCCTGAAAACCAAAATTTAGAATAATCATGTCTGACGTAAGATCAAAAGTAGTATCTATCATTGTAGATAAATTAGGAGTAGATGAAGCAGAAGTTAAAAACGAAGCAAGCTTCATTAACGACCTTGGTGCCGACTCATTGGACACTGTGGAATTAATCATGGAATTTGAAAAGGAATTTAACATTGCTATTCCTGACGACCAAGCAGAAAAAATTCAAACTGTAGGAGAAGCTATTTCTTACATTGAGTCAAACAAGTAATTGTTTGCCCTCTTTGTAGTTTAGAAAACAACTAACCCTCATTTTAAGCGTATGGAGCTAAAAAGAGTCGTAGTTACTGGGATTGGTGCACTTACACCTATAGGCAATACTGCTTCTGAATATTGGAACAGTCTTGTAAATGGTGTTAGCGGAGCTGCGCCCATCACCAAGTTTGACGCATCAAAATTTAAAACACAATTTGCTTGTGAAGTTAAAAACTTTAATGTTGAAGACTTTATTGAGCGAAAAGAGGCGCGTAAATTAGATTTGTTTTCTCAATACGCGATGGTGGTTGCCGATGAGGCAATAAAAGATGCCAACCTCAACTTCGATAATCTTGATAAAGACCGCATTGGTGTAATTTGGGGTTCGGGTATTGGTGGTTTAAAAACCTTCCAAGACGAATGTTTCGACTTTGAAAAAGGAGGAAGAAATCCTCGTTTTAATCCGTTCTTTATTCCTAAAATGATTGTGGATATTGCCGCTGGGCATATCTCTATTAAATACGGGTTAAGAGGTCCAAATTTTGTTACCGTGTCTGCGTGTGCATCATCTACCAATGCAATGGTTGATGCGTTTAATTATATCCGTTTAGGAAAATCCGACATTATCGTTACGGGCGGTTCTGAAGCTGCGGTAAACGAAGCTGGTGTTGGTGGGTTTAATGCACTACACGCGCTTTCTACCCGCAATGATTCTCCCGCAACGGCTTCTCGTCCATTTGACAAAACCCGCGATGGTTTTGTGTTGGGCGAAGGTGCTGGTTCGCTAATTTTAGAAGAATACGAGCACGCGAAAAAACGTGGTGCAAAAATATATTGCGAAGTAGTTGGTAGTGGAGCAACTGCCGATGCTTACCACATGACGGCTCCACACCCAGAAGGATTGGGCGCCATAAACGTAATGAAAATTGCTTTGGAAGAAGCTGGTTTAAATCCTTCGGATATTGATTATATCAACGTACATGGAACATCTACTCCGCTTGGAGATGTTGCCGAAACCATAGCTATAAAAGCCGTTTTTGGAGAAGATGCTTACAAACTCAACATCAGCTCTACCAAATCTATGACCGGACACTTGTTGGGTGCCGCTGGCGCGATTGAAGCTATTGCGTGTGTTAAAGCTATTGAAACAGGCATTATTCCCCCAACAATAAACTTCCAAGAAGAAGACCCAGAAATAGATTACAAACTAAACTACACGCTCAATAAGGCTCAAAAACGCGAAGTAAGGGCTGCTTTAAGCAACACGTTTGGTTTTGGCGGACATAACTTCTCTGTGATTCTTAAAAAACTATAATTCTTGGCGCTGTGGCGTTCATCCAATAAAAAAGACGATTTTACTGATTTTATAAAGTCGGTGTTTGGGCTTAAACCAAAAGATTTATCGCTTTACAAAACTGCCGTTACGCACGGCTCAATCACTAAAAGTAAATGGGATAATTACGAACGTCTGGAG
The DNA here is from genome assembly GCA_046569885.1 of Bacteroidia bacterium. Lineage (GTDB taxonomy): Bacteria > Bacteroidota > Bacteroidia > Flavobacteriales_D > Parvicellaceae > JBKHVV01. Next base: position 5,225 of record JBKHVV010000043.1, on the reverse strand, counting down.
TTTTTAGGCGACACTATTTTAGACACCATCGTTGCTGAGTTTTTGTTCAATGAATTTCCTAAAAAAACAGAGGGTGAGTTGACGCAAATGAAGTCGGTAATTGTAAGCCGAGATGCGTTAAACAAGGTTGGGAAAGAACTTCAGTTAAAACGCTTTATAAAAACATCTCTTGGAAATCAAAAAAACCGCTACATTGAGGGTAATGTTTTAGAGGCGTTGTTTGGTGCAATTTTTCTTGACCACGGGTATAAAAAAACAAAACAAGCTGTTGTTGGTGTTTTATCAAAACATTTAAACCTAAAGGAAATCGAAAACGTTGAAGCAGACTACAAAAGCCAGCTTTATCAATGGTGTCAAAAGCATAAAAAATCTTTAGACAAGAGTTTTTCTTCTTTCGAAAAAGATGGCTCTAAGCATTATAACGTTGCTTTTTTTATAGATAATTTATTAGTTGGACAAGGCGATGGAACTTCGAAAAAAACTGCCGAAAAAATTGCTGCTGAAAATGCCATAAAAAATGACGCGCTGAGTAAATTTTCTGTTAAAAAATAGCCTCGTGCTTTCGCTTGCCTTATTTTATGTGTACTTTTGACACTAATGAAACAACGCTTTTCTACATTAAATGATGACGACCTAAATTTGTTTGACTTTGAGGTGGTAGGCATTTGTTGTCCGTTGAAAGATTATAAACTGTCTTGGTTGCTTAACAAAATGTTAGGAATAAATCTTGTGCAAAAAACTACCGATGTTGAGTTGCGCTCAAAGCAAGGACAGTCATCACATTCAGTATTTACTTGCCGAAATGACGATGAGTTTGTGGGCTTTTCATTAATTAAAAATCGGGCAGAAGCGTTGCTTATTCCTGAATTGCCAAATGCCGATTATTTTTTAAAATTGGAAGGCGAAATAAACCTCGAACAACTAATAAAAAAACTAAATACCATGGATGATATTTTAGCAGTATTTTCAGTAGATGTAACTAATTTAAAATCGAAAGAACATTTTATTATATAGTATGACAAGAAAAACAAAAATAGTAGCCACACTTGGTCCTGCATCAACAGGAAAAGAGGTGTTGAAAGAAATGATTATTCAAGGGCTTAATGTATGCCGATTAAATTTTTCACACGGCTCGTATGAAGATCACGCAAAAACGGTTGAAACCATACGTGAAATAGACAAAGAACTTGGAAAGCACACGGCTATTTTAGTGGACTTACAAGGTCCTAAAATTCGAGTTGGAGAAATGGAAAACAATGGCGTAGAGCTTGTAAATGATGCCGAATTTTCATTCACCACAACAGAAAAAATAGTGGGCACAAAAGACCGTGCCTACATGAGCTATCAAACCTTTCCTAAAGACGTAAAGGCAGGTGAAAAAATTCTTTTGGATGACGGAAAATTAATGTTGGAAGTTGTAGAGACCAATGGAAAAGATTTGGTGAAAACCAAGGTGCTTCATGGTGGAATTTTATCATCTAACAAAGGTGTAAACCTTCCCAACACTAAGGTTTCGTTGCCCTGTTTAACAGAAAAAGACCTTGCTGATTTAAACTTTGCCCTTGAACAAAATGTAGATTGGATTGGGCTTTCGTTTGTACGCTCTGCAAGAGATATTATTGAACTTCGACACATCATACAAGGCAAACACAAACAAAGCAAGATAGTAGCTAAAATTGAAAAACCCGAAGCCATACAAGATATAGAAGAAATCATATTGGCTACAGATGCCGTGATGGTTGCCCGTGGCGATTTGGGTGTTGAAATTCCCATGCAAAATGTACCGCTATTGCAAAAAGAAATCGTAAAAAAATGTATTTACCATGCCAAGCCCGTAATCATTGCTACGCAAATGATGGAAAGTATGATAACCAATATTTCTCCTACGCGCGCAGAGGTGAATGACGTGGCAAATGCTGTGCTAGATGGCGCTGACGCAGTAATGCTAAGCGGAGAAACTTCCGTTGGAAAACATCCTGTAAAAGTAATTGAAGCAATGGGGAAAATCATTGACCATGTGGAAACAAACACGGATGATATTTTTTATTACGAACGCGTTCCAGAAAAAGAAGATCTGCGTTTTATAACAGATTCTATTTGTTTTAACGCTTGTCGTCTGTCTAGTCGTATTAATGCCAACGCTATTATTACCATGACACATTCTGGTTATACGGCTTTTAAAATATCAAGCCAAAGACCCAGATCAAAGGTATTTGTGTTTACCAGCAATCGCTATTTGCTTACCAGATTAAGTTTGGTGTGGGGCGTAGAAACATTTTATTACGATAAAACCGTAAGTACCGACCACACCATTGCGGATATTAAATATTTACTCCAAAAATCAGGAAAACTATCAAAAGGTGATTTGGTGATAAATACCGCCAGCATGCCCATTGAGGACCAAGGAAGCACCAATATGCTAAAGTTAAGTTATATTGAATAACATGAAAACACGCCACATTTTTTCTTCTTTTCTCTTTCTTCTTTTTTGTTACAGCGCTTTTTCGTGGGGAGAAACAGGACACCGTGCCATTGGCGAAATCGCTCAAAGTAACCTCACAAAAAAAGCCAACAAAAAAATTACAGCCGTTCTCAATGGCGAAACCATTGCCGAAGCAAGCACATGGATGGACGAAATTCGTTCAGACAGTACCTACAACAAATACGAAGATTGGCACTGGGTTACCATTCCCGATGGACAAACCTATGCCAATACTGAAAAAAATACTAACGGAGATGTTATTTATGCCATCAATTTTCTTATAGATACACTCAAAAAAGGGGTGACAAATCCAAAAATGGAAAGTGAATATTTAAAAATGCTTATTCACTTAGTGGGAGATATTCATCAACCATTACACGTAGGAAAAGGAGACGACAAAGGTGGTAATACCGTAGGCGTAACGTGGTTTGGCGAGCGCTCTAACCTTCACCGCGTGTGGGATAGCGAAATGATAAACAGCAAACGATTTGGCTACACCGAATTAGCAACATTACTTAATAAAGTCAACAAAGACACCGTTCTCCAGTGGCAATCCGATAATGTTTTAGTTTGGGCTTCAGAATCTATGGGGTTACGCCAAGACGTATATACCCTTCCAGAAAACCACAAGTTAGGCTACGAATACATGTACCACAACTGGAACACCGTAAAACATCGTCTTACACAAGCTGGAATCCGTTTAGCTGGCATCTTGAACGATATCTATAATTAGGCTTTTTGATTCTTACCTTTTTAACAGAAAACCTATCGTTTCGCAACAAATTATTAAAGCGCGCTAGCCCGCTAAAATGGCGAGGGTGGGTGAGCAAGTGCGTAGGAGCATCATTTTAGCTTGACTTTTTTGGTACTTTTTTAGTCAAGTAAAAAAGTACATACAAACAAAACTACTCCACCACCAACTTCAAGGTAGTTCTTTCCCCTTGCTCCGTTTGGATGCTTACAAAGTAAATGCCTTTCGCTTCGTTGAGTTGAACGTTGTGCTTGTCTCCACTTACCGTTGTGTTGTAAATCGTTTTGCCTAGTACATCTGTTACATTTATGTTGGCGTTGCTGAGTTGTTGACCAAATGCCAACGTAAAACTACCTGTGTTAGGGTTAGGATAAATTCGTGTCATACTGAGCAAAGCCGAGAAATCTTCTGTGCTTAATGGTGGCGGTGTCTTGATGCTTCTTCCAATAATATGACTCGTGGTATTGGTAATAATCGGGTCGTTGTAGTCAAAGTAAATACCTACGCGATTGTTGATTTCTGTACCATCTGCTAAGTCTTTGTTTTGTTTGGCGGTAAACGTTACAAAACCATGACTTGCCGGTTCGTTGGTGGTGCTATCGGGTAGTTCTATGTCATAGAACGTCCATTCTAATACGCGTGGTCCGTGCATTCTGAAGCTGTAGTTATGGCTACTCACGCCTGATCTTACGGAGAAGATGTCTAAATCGGTATCTAAGGTGTCTAGTACCTTAACGGTAAATGCGGTGTCGGTTCCTGTGTTTTGGAAACGAATCACATACTCCATTTTTCTGTTGGGTTCTATTAAATGGTCTTCGCCTACACCTAAAGGATAGCCAGTTTTGTCGTTAGGGTCGTAGCTACCTGTTACAATGCCACAGTAAATATCTTTGATAGGGTCTTCATCGTCTTGAGGTAAGATGTTCACTAAATCGGGTGTCCAGTTACTTGGGTCTCCACAAAGTTCTACCGTAGCATTAGGATTTGAGTTACCTGGATGCAATGGATGTTGGGCAACTTCTAAACGCCAAGTTCTTCCATCTCCTGCAAAGGTGTAGGTAAAGGTCTCGCCTCCTGCTAGCTGTATGGAGTCTAACCAAATGTATTCTCCATCTATGTATAGTCTTACGGGTGAGAAGCAATCCATATCGCCATCTCCTGGGTCTCCGGTGTTGGTAATGGTAAATACAATTGAATCTCCAACACATTCTGCTTCTACCAAGATGGAAGAGTTATCCCAAGGCAAATCGCAAGGGTCAAAGTCTGGTGGTTCGGGTGTTGGAATGGTATCTAATACGCAGTTCTCAACAGGATACAAAAGAGCTTCTAAACATAAGGTCTGACCTAACACAGCATCTGTACTTACCGTGGTACTCATATCAAAGTTTACGCACTGACCAGGGTTTAACGTACCCACATCAATGCGAAAGCTGTTATCGCCCATGTCGGTGTAGCTCATAGAGGCGCTATTTACAGTAATCAGTTCATCCAAGGAAACATCCACATAGCCACTAACCAGCGCACCTGTGGCAATGTACTCGTTACACGCTTGTACATAGACTTTTTGATTGCTAAAGCCATCACGCATACGAGGCATGTGTATGCTTACATTGGGCTCTGAGCAGGGTTCGGTGCTTACTAAACCAAAACTTGGGGCTTCGGTAAATCCATCTGGGTCGATAACCGTAAAGCTTTGCGTAACATCACAGGTTGGTTTCCACTTGCCCGTAGTATCTATCGTAATGCTGTAGGTGCCGGCTGTCAAAGAATCTAAGTACCAATAACCGGACATGGTTGTTTCAATAATAATATCACCCGGCTGGATAATGGCTTTTCGTTTATTAATACCAGGTTCTATTTCTCTTACACAGTTTTCGCTGATGTCATTATATATCAGTCCAAAAACTTTAGGTGGTAGTTTTACTTGACAAATGCCAACAGATTGAACAGGATATTTTCTGATTGAAGTAGTTCCATCTCCAAGGCATCCAT
>JBKHVV010000042.1:0-17864 GCA_046569885.1 Bacteroidia bacterium | reverse complement strand
GGTGTAGGGTTCTTATTTATGTTGATAGCTACTGGCGAGGTTGTAACTGAAGGAAGTGGCGATAGCGAAGTAGTAGTTGAAAAAGCTGCTTTAGTTTGGTTGGTGTTTACTTATTTCTTCCATACTATTGGTGAGTTATGCTTATCGCCTGTTGGACTATCTGTAGTTACAAAATTAGCTCCACTAAGATTAGCATCACTACTTATGGGTGTTTGGATGCTATCTTCTGCATTTGCAAACTGGATTGGCGGATATGTAGCTTCTTACGTTGAAGAATTAGGCGCAGTAACCATTTTCTACTCTATTGCTATTTTCGTAATTGCTTTAGGTGGTTTGATGTTGCTAATGTCTAAGAAACTAAGTGCAATGATGCACGGAGTGAAATAATAGAGCTCTTAACTAATTTTAAAATCCTTCCCGAAAAATCGGGAGGGATTTTTTTTATCGCTTGAGATTGGATTACTTCGAATACTCATCAATAATGCCGCCTGTTAGTGCGGTGAGGTCGAGATGAGTGATGAAAGCGTTAAACTTTGCTTCTAACGTACTGATGCCTGCATTGAGGTAAGCCACTTGCACATCGCGGTAGTTGAAGGAATTTACCAAGCCGCTTTCGTAACGTTGGGCGGTTAAGTCTAAGTTTTTTTGTGCAATGGAAAATAGCGAAGTGTTCAAATCGAAAATAGATTTTTGCGCTAAGTAAGTTTGGTATTTTTCCAGTAAATCTTTTTCGAGTGATTGAGACATTTTCTCGATGGTGAGGTCGGTTACTTTTTGTTGTATGCCTAAGCTTTGTATCGCGCGTTTTACCTTGCCTCCATCAAAAATATTGAAGCTAAGGGTAAACGATGCAAAGTAATTGATATTGGTGCCTGGAATGGACGGAAAATCACCAATACGAAACTGACTGCGGCTTACATTGGCTCCTGCTCCGAACGAAACAACAGGATACATGGTTGATTTGGCAATGTCCACATCTTTTGAAAATAATTCTTTGTTGATGTATTCGTTTTTTAACGATAGGTTTGACTCTAACATTTTTCCTTTTAAATCAGAATACACATATTCAGAAAATTGCTGCGGTAAGGTTTCTGTTAAATTGTATTCTTTTTCTAAATCTTGATTCATTACTAAGTTGAGGTTTCTGAGGGCATTTTTGTAGGCAATTTTTTGCATCAACACATTGCTCGAATCTGTCATCATGGCTTGTTGAAATTGCAATAAATCGGATGAAGATGAAGAACCTATTTCGTTACGAATTTGATGGTAGTTGTAACGGTCTTTTGAAAGGCGCAATACTTCTTGCAACAATAACAATTTATCTTTTTGAAGTTTAGCACTGTAATAAGCAATGATGGTTGCTTTTAGCGAATTTTCAATCACTAACGAAGCATTGCCTTCGCTTTGATGTTCTATTTGCTCAAGGCGTTCTTTGGTAGCATTTACTCTAAATCCGTTGAACAAAATCCAATTTACGTTGGCACCACCTTGAACGGAATTAGAAATTAAAATATCTTGAATAAATGACGTAGGGTTTTGACTTAAATCTGAAATGTTATTTGATTGACTGGCATTTAAACTAACGGTTGGGTATCTGCCTGCTTCGCCCCACGTGTTGGTTATTTTGGCTTGTTCAATCGCGATTTGACTTAGCTGAATATCGTAGTTATTCTGCAAGGTATTTTCAACCGCTTTTCGTAGTGATAAGCTGTCTTGGCTTTGTGCCAATAAAGCAGAAAAAAAGAATAGTATGCTTAGTTTAATTTTCATTCTCAATGTCAATTTGTTTTTCTTTTAACATGCTTCTGTAAGCAGGTTCTACTTCTAATTGTTCGGGTGTTGAAGTGTTTTCTTTAAAGGATAGCCAACGCCAAATTTGCCATCTTTCTCGTCTTATATCATTAAAATAAAGGATGAGTGGTGGTAAGAAGAATAGAATTACAATGGTTCCAAAAAATACTCCGTAAGCTACCGAAATAGCCATTGGTATGAGCCATTGTGCTTGAAAACTTTGTTCCATAATCAACGGATACAAACCCACAACGGTAGTTAACGAGGTAAGCACTATTGGACGAAAACGTGATTTTCCAGCATCAAAAACAGCGTCTTTTAAATTCATGCCATTTTTTATGTTTCGGTTTAGAGTATCTATCATCACTACAGCATCGTTTACTAAAATACCCAATAGTGCGATAATTCCCCACATGCTTAATACCGAAAATGGTTTGCCTTCCAACCCGTGACCTAAAACAGCACTCATAAAACCTACAGGTAGCACCATCATTATCATGCGTGCTTGATAAAACGAATTAAAGTTGAGTGAAAGAATAATTAAAATAAGCATTACACTGCCTATCATTGCTATTGTAAGTTGAATATACGATTCGTTAGCGCTTTCTGCTTGACCTAAAAACTTGGCTTCTACATCAGGAAAATTTTCTTCTAATTCAGGTACGATGTTTTCTTGGATTTTTTTGTTTACTTCTGCCGCTAACTCAGAATCGAATAAATCGGCATACACAGAAATTTCTTGTTCTCCGTTGATGTGATTGATGCCAACAATTCCGCGTTCTATGGAATACGTTACCAATTCTTGCAGTGGATATTCTTCACCTGTTAACGTACGAATTTTCATTTGCTCCAACTGCCCTAAAGTCTTTCTATCTTCTTTTGGATAACGCACCCAAATACGGACTTCATCACGACCAATAATTACACGCTGAGCTTCTGCTCCAAAAAATCCTTGACGAATTTGATTCAACACATCGGCATGTGTTAAGCCTAATAATTTTGCTTTTTCTTTTAGTTGAATGTGCAATTCTCTGTTGCCCACACCTGAGTTATCGGTAACATCTTTGATGTCTTTCAGCTCTTTGAGTTTATCTTTTAAAAAGTCTTTAGCTTCTTTAATATCTTTTGTGTTTTCACCTCTCAACGAAATTGAAACAGGACGCCCAAAGCGTTCTTGGTCACCAACGGTAAATTTTTCGAGTTCTTTAATTTTTTCTTTATCCAAGCGTTCGCGAATGCGATTGGCAATTTCGTTGGCAGAAATTTTATCGGTTTCTTTTATGGATAATCGTAACATTCCTGCATGCGGACCACCTTCGCCTAAACCTTCCGTAAAACCTACATTTAAAGAAACGTAAGTAATAATGGAGTCGTTAAATTCTTCATAAATCTCTTGACGAATTTCGTTGACAATGCTATCGCAATACCATAAAAATGCTTCGGTTTTTTCTTCGGTTTCACCGGGTTGATAAGCGGCTTCTATTTTAATGGCATCAAATGGAATGGATGGAAAGAAAGCACTTTTTATAACATTGGTTGCCCAAAGAATTCCAATAATCAAAATAAAGCCGAGAGGTGCCCAAACATATTTTTTGTAGTGCTTTAAAATATGAGATAACATTTTAGCATAGCCATCTCTTATCTTGTCAATGCCTTTTTCGAGTTTGGCTCTAAAGGCACGTTGTTTTGGATTTTTATTTTCTCTCAACACTTTTTCGGAAGCTAAGTGAGAAGGCAAAATTAAAAATGCTTCTAACAAAGAAAAACTTAAACAAACCACCACCGCAAAAGCCATTTCTGTCATTATTTTTAAATCTTTGCCTACAAAAAATAAAATTGAAAAAGCCACTATAGTTGTAAGTACAGAGGTAAATACAGAAGGAAGTACCTCCATTGTTCCATCAACTGCTGCTTTATATGGGGATTTTCCGCGCTCGAAATGCGAATAAATATTTTCGGCAATTACAATGGCATCGTCCACTAAAATACCTACTACTACAATCATTCCGAATAGTGAAATGAGATTGATGGTCATACCATACAGGTAACCAATCAAAAACATTCCTAAGAACGAAAAAGGAATACCGAAAGCAACCCAAAGAGATAATCTTATTTTTAAAAAAAGAGATAGTGCAAATAACACCAAAAACATTCCAAAAATGCCATTCTCAACCAGCATATTTATACGGTCATCTAGCAAATCATCAAACATGAACAACGGCTGCATTTTGTACTCAGAATTTTCTGTATTGAACTTTGCGATGTAGTCTTTTATAAAATCAGAAATGGCATCTAAATCTTCGTTGGGTAATTTGTTTACAAACAGCACCACGCTACGTTGCCCATCAACATAGCTTTTTGAAGGTGTTTCAGAAAAATCAAGTTTTACGTTGGCAACATCGCCCATGGTAATTTTTTGTCCATCGGGTTGAGTACGTACTACAAAGCGTTCAATTTCTTTTGGGTTGGTAGTTTTAGACATGGCACGAATGAACAACTGCTCTTCGTCTGTTTTTACAATACCTCCAGAAATATTATTATTGTTTAAACGAATGGCATTTACCAATTCATCCATACGTAAATTATAGCGTTGAAGATTTTCTTCTTTTACTTCAATCACCATTTCCAAAGGTGGATAACCGTTAATCGAAACATCAGAAATGTCGGGAGAATTCAAGAAATCTTTTTCAATTTTTTCGGAGATTTCTTTCATCTTCCACAAATCATCAGGACCTTGAATGGATACAAAACCTACCAAGCTCATGCCCGATGTTTTTTGCTTTATGACTACTGGTTTTTCAGCACCTGCAGGAAATGAGCTAATGCCATCAACCGCATTTTTTACATCTTGCAGAAGTTCGTTTAAGTCTGTGCCTTCGTAGGCTTCTATAGTTATGCTTGCTATATTTTCTCTTGATGAAGATGTAATTTCTTCAATACCGGCAATACCTTCAAGGGCTTCTTCAACGCGAGAGGTTACGCCTTCTTCCATTTCTTCGGGCGATGCACCAGAATAGGCAACCGTTACAAAGATTTTGGTCGGCTCTAACTCTGGCATAAATGAATGACGCATGAGCATCATTGCTGCTAAGCCAAAAAAGGTTACAAGCAAAATGATGGCATTCGTCCAAATGGGATTTTTTATGAAAAATGCGATGAAATTTCTCATGCTTTAGTTGAAGGTTGAAAGTTAAAGGTTGAAGGTTGAAAAAGCCCATAAACCTGAATGTCGACAGACAGAATCAAAGGTCTGTAGAGTTGTAAGGTCATTTTAAAATTGTTATATTGATACATTTCTAAATTGCTACATTATTTAATCCTTAAAAATGGCTGCGGCTTTTTGTCTTTTTTTATTACCAAGAACTGGTACTATAACTAAAATATCATTATTTGAGAGATTAGAAATAATGACATCGTTTTCTGCAAGATGTTCAACAATTATTTCTTTTTCCGTCAACAAACTATCACTTATTACATACACTTTGTTGTTTGTTTGTAACGCTCTGCGTGTCGTTTTGAAAACATTGCTCAACTCTGTTCCTTGAATATTTGCGGTAACGTATTGTCCTGAATATACATTGGTGGTTGGTGAAATTATTTCAATAAACACAGAAACCGATTGCGTAAGTGGATTGATAAAATCACTTTTTCGGGTAACTCTACCTTTTAGTTTTTCGCCTTTTTCTGTTTCAATGTCAACATCTGCATTCAAGAATACTTTATTGATAGAAGCACTTGAAACGGGCACTTCAATTTCTTTCACATCTTTTTTGGCTATGCGCACAATGGTTGCTCCTGGATTAATGACCATTCCTGCATCTGCAAAGGCGTCTGTAATGCTTCCATCAAATGGTGCGTAGATGTAATATTTTCTAAAACGCTCTTCTTCGCTACGAATGGAGTAATACTCAGCCATGAAATTTTTGGCTACAAGAAAGTTTCTAAAACGGATAAATTCTTGGTCGGAACCTTTAAAAGGTGGCAAATCGGGTAAAGCATTTCCTACAGAAATCAACTCGAAAAATTTATTCCAAAACACATAGTTTTCTGAGTAATCAACCTTAATGTCGGGCAAAATATTCGCTACTAAGTTGATGAACGAACTTTTGCGAGCCTTCAATAAAAGTTCTGCTTCGGTGTGGTCTATTTTAGCAATGAGTTGATTTTTTTTGAAGGAACTTCCTTTCTTTAAATTAACATCTCCGTACAAAATTTTGCCTTGAACTTCAGCAACCAAGTTGATTTGCTGCCCATCAATAACGCGTCCTTTGGTGGTTATTACCAATTGTATGGTATCGTTGTTAACTCGTTGAGCATGGTAATATTTTACTTCACTGTTGTGGTTTTCTTTTTCCTCTTTTTTTGAAGATTCATCGGCAGGTTTTTGCATTTGTGACATCATGCCACCAACAAGCCCTCCAATAAAGAATAAAGCACCAAAAATTATCCAAACTATAACTCTTTGCATACGATTACATTTTATACAAAACAAAAGTAAACTATATTAATTCCAAAGCATAACTAAATACATTAGTGGCAAATTATTGGGTTGAGTGGCGGATTGGGATGAAGGTTGAAAGTTTAAGGTTTAAGGTTGAAAGTTTAAGGTTTAAGGTTTAAGGTTGAAAGTCTAAAGTTTGTAATTTATCAATTATCCATTATCAATTATCCATTATCAATTATCCATTATCAATTATCCATTATCAATTATCCATTATCAATTATCCATTATCAATTATCCATTATCAATTATCCATTATCAATTATCCATTATCAATTATAAATTATCCATTATCAATTATCAATTTTTCATTCTTCACTTCTTTAGTTGAAAACTTTGTTAAAAACCAACATCAAGGGTTTGTTAAATGAAATGCTAAGTCCTTTATTTTTGCGTAAACAAAATTTAAACCCATTAATGTTATGTTAGCTACATTGTTTGGAAAGAAAAAGCTTACGGATAAGCAAGCCGCTACTTTATTTGTGAATACTATTTTGGATAGTATTGAACAAACCTTTGGCGATGTTGCTCAATTTATAAACGAAGCTCCTGAGTTTATTACTTCACCAAATATTTCCGAAAACGATTCTGATAAATTTTTGTTAATAGTGCTTTCTGCTAACTTGACCATCATCTCGAAGAAGTTTAGCGCAGAAGAAGAGTACGTTATTAAAACCAATATTGTTGAGCAATTTTCAAGCATTTACAATGTAACTCCTGCTGAGTTTTCTAAACATATTGATGACTATACGCATCTTCTTTATAGAGTTAAAGAGCGCTCAAGTAATGTAGTTTATGCCATGTCAAAGTCTGTGTTTCATAAGTACAAACTGTGCAACTATCAAGACAGCTACTTTAAAGACATGAACACGCCCAACCCAATTTTTGTAAGACGTTTAGACCAAGTAATGAAAAATTACATTTGGAATTGGGAATCGTTTTTGGATAAGTATAAGATTGTTTAATCTCTCTTAAATTCTGAAAGTATTATTGCTGTTGCTGTGGCAGCATTTAATGATTCTGCATTGCCAAATTTCGGAATGGTAATTTTATTTGTAACGAATTTTTCCCGTTCATTAGAAATTCCGTGAGACTCACTACCGATAAGCAAAATACCCGACTCTAATTTTTCTTTGTAAAGATTATTTCCTTTAAGGTATGAACCATAGATGTTTCCTTTGAAGGATTTTAGCGTTTGTTCTAAATCAACATAGTTAACATTTACCCTAAAAAGGCTACCCATAGACGCTTGTATCACTTTTGGGTTGTAAACATCTACCGTATTTTCAGAGCAAATAATGTGCTTAACACCAAACCAATCGGCAGTTCTTATTATCGTACCCAAATTGCCTGGGTCGCTAATAGCATCAAGAGCAATGGTAATTTCGTTCGGCTTGATTTTAGCACTCGATTTTTTTATGTTTACTAAAGCCAAAACTTCATTGTTTGAACTTAAAAAACTAATGCGCTCAAGGTCTTTTTTGCTTATTTGAATGGCTTTTTTGTGACTAATTGCAACGTCTTGTGTGTGGTAAATTTGTTCTATTTCAAAGTCAGAATTGATTAACTCATCCACCATTTTTTTGCCTTCAACCACAAATAAATGATGCTCTTCTCGATTTTTTTTGAGTTTTAACGATTGAATTAATTTTATCTGATTGCGCGTTATCACTATACAGTATTTCGTGTTTCGTGTTTTGTGTTTGGGATGAGTGGAAAGTCCATAAAGTCAAAAGTCGTAAGGTCAAAAATCTAAAATACTATCGTTCTAAATTCTACCCTTCTATTTTCAAATTGTTACATTTTCAAATTGTTACATTATTTTATGTAGGTTTGTTCGACAAAATTAACCCTTTAACGTGAGGTATTTACTTTTTACCATAATAATTTTCTTGTTTACAGGATGTTTCTCTACACGTCATTTGAATGATGGTGAGCAGTTATTGGTAAAAAACACAATATATGTAAACGGCAAAAAAAATGGCTCTTTTTCAGGTCAAGATGAAGAATTTTCTACGTTTATCAAGCAACGCCCCAATAGAAAAATTATCGGAATGTTTCGTTTTCATTTATGGCTTTACAATGTTGTGAGTGAAAAAAAAATGAACAAACAAATGGAGCGAATGCGTTCTAAACTCAAGCGAAAAAATGATAATATAAAAGAAAAAAATATTCGTAGAATAGCAAAAGGAAAATCAGAAAAATCGTTAAAAACGTATAAGCCTGCTTGGCGCGAAAAATGGCGTACTATCGTTGGTGAAGCGCCTGTAATTTTAGATACTCTCAGAACAGATGCGACTACAAAACAAATCGAAAACTATTTATTTAAAAAAGGGTATTTTGATGCCAATGCAGACTACTCTTTGAAAAAGAAGTTTTTGTCTAAAAAGAAAATAAAAGTCAATTACCACATAGAGTCTGGAAATGCTTACATCATTAGTAATTTTCATCAAAACATGAACGACTCTATTATTAATTCTGTGGTTGATGAGTTAAGAAATTCTGGAAAAATTCCCAATCATTTAAACCAACGTATTGATATTGACCAATTGGATAATGAGCGTCAAATCATCACCAATGAGTTGAATAATCTAGGTTTTTATGAATTTAATAAAGAATATATCAGCTACCAAATTGATACTTCTCAAGTGAACAAAACAGCAGAAGTAAAACAAACCTTGAATTTTCCAAAACGTAGAGATGTTTTGGAAGATTCTGTTAAAACCTTTCCTCATTCCATTTTTAAAATTACAAAAGCAAAAATCAGCATCGAACCATCTGTAAAATCTTCAGAAACTACCATCGAATCTCAAATTAACGGATTTGAGTTTAACTATATCGCAGACAAAAAAGTGCTTTCAGAATATGAAATTTTAAGAAATATTTTGTTTGAATTGAATGAAACGTATAATCAAGAATTGGTTACACAAACTCGAAAACGCTTATCGTCTATGGGTTTGTTTGAATATGTACAAGTCATTTTTTCAAAAGAAGATGAAAACTCTCACGAACGCTATCAAAATTTACATTGTGAAATAAAACTCAAATTATTAAAAAAGCAAACACTTTCTGCTGAGTCGAAAGGCACATATACCAATGGTAATTATGGTATTGAAGGTGAATTGTCTTACATTAATAGAAACTTATTTAAAGGTGGTGAAAAACTAAAACTATCTGTTGCTGGTGGCTTACAAACGCAACAATCATTCACCTCTCAAGATACTTCTAAACTTACAGATTTTAATCAACTTAATTCTCTAGAAGAAGCCTTCAACACGTTTGAAATTGGTCCGCAAATTGAGTTTACGCTTCCTCGTTTAATCTTTTTTAATAATGCTTTCAAAAATGTTGATTATACTCAAACGCGATTTAAGGTGAGAACTAATTATCAGCGTACGCCAGATTACATAAGGAACATAGATGAATTAACTTATGGTTACGATTGGTCAATTGGAAAAAACACTTTTCTTGCAGATGTTGCAGAAATAAGTTTTGTGGATATAGATATTACGAATGAGGAATTTAACCAAAATATTTTTTCTCGTTCCGATTTATTTTTAGCCAACAGTTTTATTGACCACGTTATTGTTGGCTCTCGTTTTAGATATAAATATTTTACCACAACCAAGCGCGGAAAATTTTACTTAGACAGTTACGTGGAAGGCGTTGGAAACCTTTTAAAACTTGGCTACGAATTAGCTAAAGTTGATACGAATGCTAATGGAAATCACGAATTTTTGGGCATTCAATTTGCACAATTCGTTAAGCTACAAACAGAATTGCGTTATCATTATCATCTTTCAAAAAGTAACGATTTGGCATTTAGATTAAATGGCGGATTAGGCATCCCATTTAAAAATTCTAACTATGCATTACCTTTCGAAAGAAGTTTTTTTATTGGTGGTCCAAACAGTTTACGAGCATGGAAAGCACGTACCATAGGTCCTGGAACATACACTACCCAAGAACGTACATTTGATAAAATTGGAGATATCATTTTAGAAGGGAATGCTGAATACCGCTTTGAAATGACCAATACATTAGAAGGCGCATTTTTTATAGATGCTGGAAATATTTGGTTGTACGACCCCAATTCAACACGTATTGGTGGTAGCTTTAATCCAACAACATTTGTAAGCGAAATTGCACTTGGTTCGGGCTTTGGATTACGCTTTGATTTTACCTATTTCTTGCTTCGCTTTGATTTTTCTGTACCGATGAAAACCCCATATTTACCTATTGGTCAGCGTTGGATTTTTGAAGAACGAACAACAGAAGAAGATGAACACTTTACACCTCAATTAAGTTTTGGTATCGGCTATCCATTTTAAAACTATATTTTTGCTTTCAATGAAGCAGTATCTCCTCATATTTTTGCTAACTTTTACTTTGTTTTCTTGTTCCGAAAATTCCAAAAGTTTAGGCTCAAAAAATAATGCTGAACTCACCAAAATAGAATTAAAATATGCTAAGGGATTTACCGTTGAATTTGATGATAAAAATATTTTTGTAACGATTATTAATCCTAACAATGGTAAAGTAGTTCAAGAAATAATAATATCAGAAAAAAAGCCGCAAAATTCAAATAAACTTTGGGTAAAAAAACAACCCCAGTCTGTGCTTTCATCTTCTGTAACGCACATTGCTTTTTTAGATGCGTTGAATAAAACACAATTCATCACAGGATTTTCTCAAACTAAATACATTTTTAATCCGAAATTAAGAAGTCGAATTGAAAACAACGATTTTGCTGAATTAAACGGTGAAGGTGATTTCAATTTAGAAAAAACCATTTCACTAAATCCTGATGTTTTCTTTGTTTCAGGCATGTTGGGCACATTACCGCAGTTTGAAAAATTATCTCAAATTAATATTCCTGTTGTAGAAGTTATTGAATGGGTGGAAGTGCATCCTTTGGCGCGCGCAGAATGGATTAAGTTTTTTGCTGCTTTTTATGATGAATTTCCGTTGGCAGATAGCTTATTTAATGAAATTGAAAAAAATTATTTAGCCATTTCAAAACTAACTTTTGATATAAAAAACAAGCCTTTGGTTATGTCTGGAAAGAGCTACAGAGGCACTTGGTATATGCCAGGCGGTAAAAATTTTTCGAGCATACTCACCAATGATGCAGGTGGTTTTTATCCATATCATAACACCGATAGCAATACCAATAGTTTACCTCTTAGTTTAGAAAAAGTGGCTAAAGACTTTATAAATGCTGATGTTTGGATTTCTCCAGGCGCTTCTTCCATGAAAGAATTATTAAGTGAAGATGAACGTTACAGAGAATTTAATCCGATAAAAACACAACAAATTTTTGAAGCAAATAAACGTAGTTTACCAATGGGTGCCAATGATTTTTGGGAAACAGGATTGCTACGTCCAGACTTACTTTTGAAAGATTTAGTAAAAATATTTCACCCAGAATTATTACCCAATCACAACCTGTATTTCTATCAACGCCTTGAATAAAAAGCACACCACATATTTCTTTATTTTAGGAATACTTTTAGTGTTGCTATTTGTTTTAGAACTTATGATAGGTTCTCAGCAAATTCCACTCAATGAAATAATATCTTCTTTGGTTGAAAACAATAACACACCAGAAAATTTTATCGTTAAAGAATTACGTCTATCACGCGCCATTACTTCAATATTAGCAGGTGCAGGATTAGCAACTTCTGGTTTAATCATGCAATCATTATTCAAAAACGGATTGGCAGGACCTTATGTTTTAGGCATTAGCTCTGGTTCGGGTTTAGGTGTTGCTTTATTGCTAATGGCAGGCACTGCTTTAGGGATTAATATTGACTATTCGTTTTCGGTAGTGATAGCATCTTCATTGGGTAGCATGTTGGTTTTAGTGCTTATTCTTTTTATCAGTTTTAGAGTAAGGCAAGCCGCTTCGCTTCTGATTATTGGCGTAATGATTGGAACTTTTGCATCCGCAATAATTAGCGTTTTACAATTTTTTACCGATTTAGAATCGCTTAAAAAATTTGTGTTATGGACAATGGGAAGTACCACTGGAACAAGTTTAGAACAAAATTTAATACTTACAGTTTTTGTTCTTATCGGAATATTAATAGCAGCATTTTTAATCAAACCTTTGAACACTTTTTTGATGGGTGAAGAATATGCTCAATCGCTTGGAATTTCTATAAAAAGCACTCGATTGTTAAGCATTCTTTCAGTAGCTTTATTGGCTGGAAGCATAACGGCTTATTGTGGACCAATTGCTTTTATTGGTTTGGCAGTTCCACACATTGCACGAAATTTATTTAAAACCGCATTGCATCAAATTTTGTTACCGGCTTCTATATTTCTTGGTTCTTGTTTAATGCTTATGTGCGATATAGTTGCTCAAGTTCCTGGTTACGATTATGTTTTGCCAATAAATGCTGTAACATCATTGATTGGTGCACCAATTGTAATTAGCGTTATTTTAAAAAATAGAAACATCGCTTGACGAAAAACAATACCATATTACAAGTAAAAAACCTGAGTATTGGCTACAACAAAACACTCATTTCATCAGCCATTAATTTTTCTTTAAATAATGGTGAACTTGTCGGTTTATTTGGCGAAAATGGAAAAGGAAAAACCACCCTTTTAAAAACCATTTGCGGATTTATTCCTAAAATAGAAGGAGATATTCTTCTTCACGAAAAACCTATTGAAACCTATACTGCTCAACAACTTTCAAAAAAAATAAGTAGTGTTTTAACGTCCAATTATTTTGATGCTTCTCTTTATGTAAAAGATGTGTTGGCTATTGCACGCACACCATACATTGGCATAAATTATAAGTTGACAGAAGCAGATAAGAATATCATTCATCAAGCTGTTGAGTTATGCAATGTAGAGCTATTTTTAGATAGAAAATTAGCTTCATTGAGTGATGGCGAAAAGCAAAGAGTTATGCTTGCACGAGCCATCACTCAACAAACAGACATTATAATTCTCGATGAACCTACTGCACATTTAGATGTTCCAAACAGAAAGCGTTTGTTTGAAACTTTGCGCAAACTTTGTCAACAAGACAAAGCCATTTTAATTTCAACCCATGAAATTGATTTAGCGAGAAGCTATGTTGATAAAGAATTTAATGTTTAGTTTTCATTTTCCTTTATGCCAAAGCACCAAACCCGCAATGGGTTTTTCAATAATTTTCCCAATAGTAACGCCACGCTCTTGCGCTACGGACTTTAACACATTACTCCAAAAGTAGCCAACAGAACCTACCACGTGCAAAGGATATTGTTTGTATTGCGGAAAATACTTGTCAATCAAATCGAAAAAATCATTGAGAGAACGTACCACTAATGGATAAATAGACGGCTCTTTGTCTTTAATCTGAAACAACCATTTACTTAACGAAGCGATAAACACCTTACCATCGTTGCCCATGTGTATTTTGCTTATTACTTCGTCTTCGGTTAGGTTGAATTTTTTCATAAAACGATCTTTCACGCTTGGCTCTGCATCACCCATTAGCAAATGCTTTAAAAAGATTTTACCTAAGTTGGTAGCACTGCCTTCATCACCCAACAAATAACCCAATGCAGGCACTTTATCGGTAATATTTTTACCATCGTAAAAACAAAGGTTAGAACCTGTGCCTAAAATGGCTACCATGCCTTTTTCATTTTCACACACCGCACGTGCTGCACCTAATATATCGCTTACTACTTCTACATTATTTGTATTAAAACGCTTTATCAATGCATCACGCAAAATAAAACGCGATTCACCCTCGCAACCCGCACCGTAAAAAGTAATGCTATCTATCTTGTGATTTCCAAAATCAAGTGCATTGAGTTGTGCATCTATTTCATCCCTTGATAATCGTCTTGGATTTAGTCCAGAACTTTCGAAAGAATACACCTCTTCTCCATCAATCAATCGCCAATCTATTTTGGTAGAACCACCGTCTGCTATTAATATCATAAACCTTATAAACGCTTTATTTGTTATATTCGCAGTTCGAAAATACTACTTTAATGGCAACATCAAAACAACAACTCGAATTTAACTACAACGAAGATAAAATGCGTCAACTGGTTTCAGAAATGAACCAGAAATTACAAAAGATATATTTGGGCGGTGGTAAAAGTAAGATTGAAGCGCACCACGCCAAAGGTAAACTCACTGCCCGTGAGCGCATTGAACTACTTACCGACAAAGGTTCTAAAACTATTGAAATTGGTGCCTTTGCAGGTGAAGACATGTATCCTGAACATGGTGGCTGCCCATCGGGTGGTGTGGTAGTGGTTATTGGTTATGTGAGCAAACGCCAGTGTATTATTGTGGCTAACGATGCTACTGTAAAAGCAGGTGCATGGTTTCCTATCACTGGCAAAAAGAATTTGCGTGCACAAGAAATTGCTATGGAAAATAAATTGCCGATTATTTACTTGGTAGATAGTGCGGGTGTGTATTTACCCATGCAAGATGAAATTTTTCCAGACAAAGAACACTTCGGTAGAATTTTTAGAAACAATGCGGTAATGAGTTCTATGGGTATTACCCAAATTGCAGCCGTAATGGGAAGTTGCGTGGCTGGTGGTGCGTATTTGCCTATCATGAGTGATGAATCCTTAATTGTAAATAAAACAGGAACGATATTTTTAGCGGGCTCATATTTAGTGAAAGCTGCTATTGGTGAAGACATTGACAACGAAACATTGGGTGGTGCAAAAACCCACAACGAAATTTCGGGCGTATGCGATTACAACTCAGAAAATGATGAAGATTGCATAAAGACTATTCGCGACATCATGTCTAAATTGGGTGATAAACCCAAAGCAGGATTTAATAGAGAAAAAGCGGAAGAACCAAAAGAAAACCCGAAAGATATTTACGGTATCATTCCCTCTGAACGCTCCAAAAATTACGAGATGCGTGAAGTCATAAAACGCCTAGTCGATAATTCTGAATTTACCGAATACAAAAAAGATTATGGCAAAAGTATTGTGTGTGCTTATGCCCGCATTGATGGTTGGAGCGTGGGCATTGTTGCCAACCAGCGTTCTATTGTAAAAAATGGAAAAGGCGAAATGCAATTTGGTGGTGTTATTTACAACGATAGTGCCGATAAAGCTGCACGTTTCATCATGAATTGCAATCAAAAAAGCATTCCGTTGGTATTTTTACAAGACGTTACGGGCTTTATGGTGGGCTCAAAAAGTGAGCATGCAGGCATTATAAAAGATGGTGCTAAATTGGTAAACGCTATGGCAAATTCAGTAGTACCAAAATTCACTATAATTATTGGCAACTCTTACGGAGCGGGCAACTACGCCATGTGTGGCAAGGCCTACGACCCTCGTTTAATTGTTGGCTGGCCTACGGCAGAAGTAGCCGTAATGAGCGGTGCAGCAGCAGCAAAAACCTTGTTACAAATTGAAGTCGCTTCGTTAAAAGCCAAGGGCGAAGAAATCACCAAAGAGAAAGAACAAGAATTATACAACACCATTAAAAATAGATACGACAGACAAATTTCACCTTACTATGCCGCTGCACGTTTATGGTTAGATGGCATTATCGACCCCTTAGAAACACGCAAACACATTTCAATGGGGATTGAAATGGCGAACCATGCGCCTATTGAAAGGGCTTATAATGTAGGTGTTTTGCAAACGTGATTTACCTCGTTTAAGGTATTTCGTAAACTATTTTTTGTACTCACCTTTGTAGGGTAATTTTGAGCAACTCCAAACGTAATATAGCACTTGTAGGCAATCCTAATTCTGGAAAAACGTCTTTGTTTAATGCATTGACGGGCTTAAATCAAAAGGTAGGTAACTTCCCAGGCGTTACCGTTGACCAAAAAATAGGTAAACTTCATTTGCCAAATGATACAACTGCTAACGTAATTGATTTACCTGGTACGTATAGCTTATCGCCTCAGTCGCCCGATGAGCAAGTAGTACAGGATATTTTACTCAATCCTTCGCATAAAAATTATCCTGATGTGTTGGTGATTGTTTTAGATGCGACTAATTTAAAACGCAATTTATTTCTCGCAACGCAAGTTTTAGAATTGGGTATTAAAAGCATTGTAGTGCTTAATGTTATTGACCTTGCCGAAAAAGAAGGCATTGAAATTGATGGTAAATTATTATCTAGTTTTTTAACGTGTGATGTTATAAAAGTCAACGCAAAAGATAATGTAGGAGTTGATGACCTGAAAAAACTGTTGACTAAAGACATCAAAACACCAATATTTAAGGCAAACACTTTAAACGAAGAACAAAAAGCCATAATTGATGAACATTCACCATCAAAAGCAATAGAAATTTCTCAGTTAAAAATTACAGAAATTACCAATCGTTATAAGTTAGTATCAAATATTTTCAACAAGAGTGTAAGCTACCAACAACAAAAAAACAAAGCCAACGAATTTACCAATAAAGCAGACAAACTATTGACGCACAAAGTGTGGGGTGTGTTCATCTTTTTATTGGTGTTCTTTCTAATATTTCAGTCTGTTTTTTCACTGGCCTCCTACCCTATGGACTTGATAGATAGTGGCATTGGTGAACTAAACGAATGGTTAAAAACACAGTTGCAAGAAAACCTATTTTCAAGTTTCTTGATTGATGGCGTAATTGCAGGTTTGGGCGGTGTGTTGGTGTTCATTCCTCAAATCATGATTTTGTTTGGCTTGATAAACATCTTAGAAGAAACGGGCTACATGGCACGCGTAAGTTTCATCAACGATAGAATTTTACGCAGTGTTGGTATGAATGGACGCTCTGTAGTGCCTTTGGTGGGTGGCTTTGCATGTGCTGTGCCTTCTATTATGGCAACACGAACGATTGAAAATTTAAAAGAACGCCTCATTACGATTTTAATTACACCTATGATGAGTTGCTCGGCACGTTTACCTGTGTACGTATTTCTCATTGCGTTCATTGTTCCCGATGATTACCTGTTTGGATTTATCAGCTTACAAGGATTATTTATGTTGGGCTTGTACCTGTTAGGAATTGTCGTTAGCGTGTTAGTTGCATTTGTGTTGAATAAAATCATTAAGAATGTAATGCAAAGTTCGTTCATCATGGAAATGCCTAACTACCGTATGCCACGTTGGAATAACGTAATTTATACCATGTTTAACAAAGGGCAAACTTTTGTAACCGAAGCAGGAAAAATTATTTTGATGGTATCTATCGTGTTGTGGTTTTTGGCATCGTTTGGTCCAAGTGATACGTTTGAAAAAATTGAAGCAAAGTATCAATCGGAAGCATTTGTAAATAATTACGATGTGGAAGAATTGGAATTATTGGAAGCGCAAGAAAAACTGCAAAACTCTTACGCTGGCTATTTAGGAAAAGTGATTGAGCCAACTATTCGTCCGTTGGGATTTGATTGGAAAATTGGCATTGCGCTTATCTCTTCTTTTGCTGCGCGAGAAGTATTTGTAGGCACTATGAGCACTATTTACAGCGTAGGTGGTGGAGAAGACAACATTGCAGGTTTGCAAAACAAACTAATGAATGAAATTGACCCCAGAACAGGTCAACCGATTATGACCATGCCTATTGCTTTTTCTCTACTAATT
>JBKHVV010000041.1:0-18009 GCA_046569885.1 Bacteroidia bacterium | reverse complement strand
TGGTTTGGCGAAGCATCCGACATTGAAGGTGAAGCGTTTGCTTGTGGGCGTTAAAACTCCCCACCACCTTCACCGCCAAAACCGCCACGTTCTTCTTTCTTTTTCTTTTGGTTGATGCGGTAGTTGAAACTTAGAATAAACTGTCGTGAGCGCCATTGAAATTCGGATTCAGAATAAAATCCTTCTCCAAAGGTTTCCCAGCGTCTTTTGCGTGTGTTAAAAATATCTTGTGCGCTAAACGAAATGGTTCCGTTGCCTTTCAACACATCCATAGAAGCACCCAAGTTTAAAAAATACATAGATTTTTGTGTTCCTTGTGTGGTTCTTTCAGGCGAACGGTAATCAAACGAAACTTGTGTGTCTAATTTTTTAAACATGGTGGTTTTTGATGAAAATTTTCCATTCCAACCATAGGTATCGGCATAAAAATTTTGTCCTTCAAAATCGCCATTTACAATGGCTCTAAAGAAATTTCCACTTGTGGTAATTTTCCACCAAGAAGTCAAATCTTTACTCATGTTAAACTCAACGCCAAACGAATTTTTTACTGCTAAATTAATGGGGAAAATACGCGTAAAACCCTCTTCATCAACCGTGGTGATTCGCTCTATAACGCCTGTTCCTCTACGGTAATAAACGCTTGATAGCAATGAGGCTTTTTCCCAATATTTCAAATGCCCCGCTTCAAAGGCGTTGGTAAATTCTGGGTTAAGATTGGGGTTTCCTGAAAAAAATCTTCGTGAATCGCTAAATGTGAAAAAGGGCAATAAATTCCACAAACTTGGTCGAGAAATTCTTCGGCTGTAACTCAACTGTAGCGAGTTTTCTTTTTGTAGTTCTTTTGATAAATGAACGCTTGGAAACAAGTTAATGTAATCGCGCGGATTGATTTGATTACTTTTTACCAAGTTGGTGGTAATGTCTGAATACTCTGCACGCAAGCCCACTTGATACGAAAAGGTCTTTACCTTATTTCCAAAAATACTGTAAGCCGCATGAATGTTTTCGTTATATTGCATGATGTCGTCAAATTCCGGCATTGCTACAAATTCATTATTATCGTTTAGTTGTTCTACAGTAAAGGCATTTTCAATAAAACGCAAAGAACTTCTTGCTCCCGCTTCAAAACGCTTGTCTTCTCCAAGTGGCAACACATAATCTGATTGAATAAAAATATTTTCTTCGTTTTCTGTGTTTACACCTCTTTGTTCAATGGCACTCAAGTTTTCGTTGTCAGACACCTCATCAAAATCTGATGCTTCAAAATCAATGTTTCTAATGAATTTAGCGTCAAATGTAAGCTTGTGTTCATCGCTGTTAAACGTTTTTGCATAGCTCAAAGCAGCCTCAACGTCTTCGGTAGTTTCGGTTTCGTCTTCGGTGCGTGTTACGGTTTGTGTAAGGATGTTTGCTTGATTAAAATCTCGGTAAATAAGCGTAGAAAAATTATCAGCATTGCCATTTCTATAAAGCCCAGAAAGTGTAAGGGTATTTTTTTTATTTAAAAACAAGTCTGTGCCTGCTTGAATGCTTTGCGAAAAACCACCTCTTGAGTGGTTTCTCTCTTGTTGAAAAACGTAGGAAGTGTCCGCTGTAGAGAAAGATTGATTGATAAATCCTTTACCGGGTGATTGCTTATCATTGATAGAAAAGTTGGTAAAATAATTCGCATTTTTTGTGCGGTAGTTTACTGCTAAAGCACCACCATGATTTTTTGGCAACCCGCCATTAATGGTAACCGAGCCATTAATTCCTTTGCGTTCTTCTTTTTTGAGGATGATGTTTACAATTCCTGCCTCACCTTCGGCATCATAGCGCGCAGAAGGGTTGGTAATGATTTCTACACGGTCAATCATATCGCCTTGAATCATTTTAAGTGCACTTGCGGGGTCGCTACCCATCAATCCAGATGGTTTCCCATCAATTAAAATACGAACGTTTTGACTTCCCCGCAAACTTACGTTTCCATCTGTGTCAACCTGTATAGAAGGAATATTATCTAAAATATCCGATGCGCTTCCTCCAAGGTTTGATAAATCTTTACCCACGTTAAACACACGCTTATCCAATTTTAATTCCATTTGGCTGCGTTCCGCTTCAATTACAACATCTTCCAAAGCATTTGTCGAAGGAGACAGTATAATGTTTCCTAAGTCAATGGCTTTCCCTTCAACAATAATATGGTTAATCCATTTTTCTTGATAGGAAAGAAATGTAACGCGCAAAAAATACGTTCCTTTTTCGGCAGAAAATTCAAACGAACCATCATCTAGGGTTGCTGTTCCTGTTACGACTGAAGAGTCGGAAACACTAAGTAAAGCAACAGAGGCGTAAGGAATGCCAACGTTATTTTCATCAACAATTTTTCCTTTAACAATAGATTTTACATCATTAGAAAATCCAAAAAGAGAAACGACTGAAAATAAAAAATATAAACTATATTGTTTCATTAATAGCTTGCGAATATCGGCAAATTATGCCATTTGATTAAGTTCTATGCACGTAATTTCAGGCCACATACCCACTCTGCCCGGAAAACCCAAAAAGCCAAAGCCCTTATTTACGTACAAATGTTGGTTGTTTTCAGAGTACAATCCAGCCCAGCGAGGATAGCGGTATTTTACAGGACTCCATTTTATTCCGGGAATATCTATGCCAAACTGCATGCCGTGTGTGTGTCCACTAAGCGTAAGGTGAACGTGTTTTTTGTGAGGTAAAATTTCTTCATCCCAATGGCTTGGATCATGCGACATTAACAAAACAAAATCTTCGTCACTAACGTTGGCAAATGCTTTAGATAAATTTCCATGCTGAGGGAAAGGAGGTAAGCCCCAATTTTCAACACCTGCAATTACTATAGAACGTCCATCAATGTCAATTTTTCGGTTGTCGTTGTTTAGCAAATCAAAGCCTATTTTTTTGTGAAAATCAAAAAGAGAGGCAAGATTTTTGTTTCTGTCATCTTCGTTTTGATAAGGCATGTAATCACCATAATCGTGATTACCGAGCACAGAAAATTTTCCATACTTGGCGCTTAGTTGAGAGAAAATATCAACGTAAGGTACTATTTCTTCAGCACGATTATTTACTAAATCTCCAGTAAATAAAATAATATCTGGGTTGAGATTGTTGACCATTTCAACACCACGCTTTACTTCATCGGCATCATCAAAACTGCCTGCATGAATATCAGAAATTTGAACGATTTTTAATTTATGAAAAGGTGAAGGCAAATCGTTAAATGTTAAAGCGAGTTTTTTAATTTCAAAATTGTATTTGCCTTTGGTTATTCCGTAAAAAAATGAGGCAAACGGAATGGCAGCAATCGCTAAACCAATTTGTGTAATAAACTTTCTTCTTCCCTGCGAGTATTCAAGCGTATCGTGTCGGTTTAGTATCCAATCTTTCGCGTAAAACCCTAAGCGAATTACATCGCTGAACAACATAAAAGAGGCGAATACCAATTTTGTTATAAATATGGTAAACACAAAGCCGTAGAAGAAATTTTTAAGTGGTGTACGCGCCTGATTTCTCTCAGAAAAATCGGTAAACATTAGCACAAAAAATAAAATAAATAACAAGGCAGAAATACCATAAGCTATGTAAAATAAATAGCCATAGCGATTGCCTGTTGCCATGTTTTTTGTGCCGATGAATGCATACGTTTCGGCAAAAAGAATAAGGGAAATAAAAATTACAAGCCACTTCATTTGCTTCGAAATTACGCCAAAAAGGGCTTTGTCATTTGTGTTTTATGATTAATTAACAAATATGTCGGACCCTGGTTTATTCAAAATTTTCAATCAACACACCCATTTTACCCATTTGATAATCGCGAATAGCTTCCATAATTTCTGTGGTGGTGCTCATTACAAATGGACCGTACGTTTCTACAGCTTCATTTAATGGAATGCCTGCTAACACCAATACTTGCGCATCTTCTAAAGCGGCAATAGTAAATTCATCACCATCTTGATTGAAAATGATTAAGTTTTTTTCTTCTACCAAACCATGTTTTTCTACACTGATTTTTCCATTCAACACATACGCAAATACATTGAATTTTTTATCTAAACGAAATGTGAATGCACCATCTTTTTTAAAGTCTGCACGCAAGGCAATTATTTCTGTGTCTGATTTTACAGGGCTTTTGAAGCCATTATATTCGCCCACTTGAACGCCAATAGTTACTTTCTTGTCATCAGAAAAAAATGTTGGCGTGTCTTCTTTGGTTAATGGTTGATAAGAAGGTTGTTCCATTTTTTTAGCACGAGGCGTGTTGACCCAAAGTTGAATAAACTCTTGCACACCGCCATTTTCAGCCATGTCTTTTGGTGGTCGTTCGCTGTGTACAGTTCCTCTTGCGGAGTTCATCCACTGTAAACCACCTTCCATTACCACATGGTCGTTGCCCATAGCATCTCTGTGGTGCACACCACCTTTGTAAATAAAGCTCACGGGAGAAAACCCACGATGCGGATGTGGACCAACACCTACTTGCGATTGCTTTCTGCCAGCGCTATATTTTACTTCGGCATGATGGAGCAATAAAAATGGGTCTAAGCTATCTATTAAGCGTGTTGGTAGTGGCTGCCTTACAGGAAAACCACCCATGTCCACTTCTTGAGCGTACGATATTAATTTTACGGTTCTGTTCATAATAGTTTATAGCGTAATAGTTGTTGTGTAAAATAATTTATAAATTTTTTTAACCCCTTAATTCATCTAAAATAGAACTTATCAATTTAGCATCTTTAGATGAAATTTTATCGGCAATTTTATCAAAGGGCTTCATGGTTTTTTCGTCAATCTCTGACATAAGTTTAACGCCTTTGACGGTTATTTTTACATAAACTACGCGTCTGTCTTCATCGCAGCGCTTACGATCTACATATTTTTTTGCCACTAGTTTGTCAGATAAACGCGTGGTGTTGGGCGACTTGTCAATCATACGTTCTTTTACCGTGTTCATGGTCATCCAATCATTACTTCCGCGCAGGATTCGTAAAATATTGTACTGCTGCGTAGTAATGTCAAAAGGATTGAGCAAGTCTGCATGAATGTTTTTAAGCCAATTTGCAGTGTAAAGCAAATTAACCACCATGCGCTGCTGTTCGCTTTTAAACTTCGATTTTATCGCTTTGTCAATGCTTGTACTCATAATAAGTACAAAGGTATGAAAAATAGTTTACATGTAAAATAAATACACGTTTAGTTGAAAGTCTATAAGGTCGAATGTCATAAAGTCAAAAGTCGAATGTCTTTTCTCTTTATTCTATTTTCTATGATTCTAAATTCATAATTAATCTAGTATCCACAAACATTACGCACCCTTGAAAGCGTTGATTCAGCAACTTTTTTTGCTTTTGCAGCACCTTCATTCAGAATGTTGTCTAACTCATCTGTATCATTCATGTAATACTTATATTGCTCTCGTTCTTTAGCAAAGCGTGTTAAAATGGCTTCTAACAAATCTTTTTTGGCATGTCCCCAACCGTAGCCACCCGCTAATAATTTTGAGTGCATGTCTTCTGCTTGTTGTGGTGTAGCCACTAATTTATACAACGCATACACCGTAGAAGAATTAGGATTTTTGGGGTCTTCTAAAGCTGTAGCATCGGTAATAATTTTTTTATTGATGACGTCTTTCAATTCTTTTTCGGGAAGAAAAATGTCAATAAAATTATCGCGTGATTTGCTCATTTTTTCTCCATCCGTTCCGAGAATAAGCATGGCGTTTCCTTCCACTTTTGGTTTTGGCAAAACCAACACTTCTTTTCCCATTTTATGATTGAAGCGCGAAGCTACATCGCGTGTCATTTCAAGGTGTTGTAGTTGGTCTTTACCCACAGGCACATACTCGGCATCGTACAATAAAATATCCGCAGCCATAAGCATTGGATAGCTAAACAAACCAGCGTTTACGTCTTCTAAACGGTCTGATTTATCCTTAAAAGAATGTGCTAAGGTTAAGCGTTGATACGGATAAAAACAGCTTAGAAACCAAGCCAATTCGGCACACTCAGGCACATCGCTTTGGCGATAAAATACATTTTTTTTGTAATCGAAACCAAGCGCCAACCACGCAGCAGCAGTAGCGTAGGTGTTTTTTCGCAATAATTCTGCGTCTTTTATTTGTGTTAACGTGTGTAAATTAGCAATGAATAAAAATGCCTCATTTTTTGCTTCGTTGCTCATTTTTATAGCTGGCAACATGGCACCTAAAATGTTTCCTAGATGCGGAACTCCTGTGCTTTGAACTCCTGTAAGTATGCGTGGCATTTATTGTGTAATTTTGGGTAAAAGTAGGAAAAATTGATGATTGATGAATGTTGAATTGTGAATGACTGCTTTGATTTTTTTTGTTAAGTTTTCATTGTTACATTGTCACATTGTTTAATTTGCACATTATATCATGGAGTCGTTAGAAATACCAAAAGGAATAAAAAACATTATTTTCGATTTAGGCGGTGTGATATTTGATGTGGATTATCATCGAACATCGCAAGCTTTTAAAGACTTAGGGTGTAGTAATTTTGATGAATTATACTCGCAACAAAAACAATCGGGTTTGTTTAATGAGTTGGAAACAGGAAACATTTCTACGCAAGCATTCGTAAATGAGTTGTTGCGTATTTTACCAAAAGGAATTACACCAAAACAAATTATAAACGCTTGGAATGCTATGTTAATTGGTGTACCACAAATTCGATTAAATAAACTATTGGAGCACAAACAAAACTACCGCACATTTTTGTTAAGCAACACCAACGCGATACATGAAGATGCGTTTACAAAAATGATTGTTGAAAAAAACAAGATTGATTCTTTTGCGCCTTTTTTTGAACAACTGTACTTCTCTCATCGCATCGGTTTGCGCAAACCCAATAAAGAGATTTTTGAATTTGTGTTAGAGCAAAATAATTTACTGCCCGAAGAAACCTTGTTTATAGACGATTCTCCGCAACATTTGATTGGCGCAGAAAAAACAAGTATAAAGACAGTGTTATGGACATGAAATCACGAAAAAATCATCGCAGATACTTAACATTTTTTAGTTATTAATTATTAAAAATGATGATTTTGGTGTGCTTTTATTTTCTAATTTCGAGGCTGATTTATGGCTAAAAATTATTCCTCCACGTTTAAATTTTCTACTACGCTAAGCATCACGCTGGTGCTGTTTATGCTTTGCGTATTTGGGTGGCTTACCATCAATTTGGATAATTTTAGCAAACGCGCCAAAGAAGAAATTCAAATAGACGTGTTTTTTGCTTCAAACATTTCTGATTTTGACACTAAAAAATTAGAAAAAATGATAAGCATGGATGAACGCGTAAAAGCTGTACGCTATGTTACCAAAGAAGAAGCCATAAAATCATTAGAAGAAGTAGGTGAAAAAGCGGTAGAAATTTTGGGCTACATACCCATCAATCCATCGTTGGAAGTCTTTTTAAAATCGGATTATGCCGTACTGGATAGCGTAAAAGTTTTTGAAAAAGAACTGCTGGAAAAACACGCTGCGATAGTGGAAGACGTCTCTTACAGCGAAGCCCAATTTGTAACGGTAAACGAAGGTATTGCAAAGGTAAATTACTTCATTTTAGTGCTGGTAATAATACTGCTCATCATCACCATCGTTTTGATAAACAATACCATTCGTTTGTCTATTTACTCCAAACGATTTATCATTCGCACCATGCAGTTGGTTGGCGCAAAAGGTAGTTTTATTCGCAAACCTTATTTGATGGAAGCCTTGTATCAAGGAGTTTTATCAAGTGTGTTGGCTTCTGTTTTATTTCTCTCACTCGGGTTGGTAATTATGCAAGTATTGCCCGATTTGTTTGTATCAAGTGCTACAAAATCATTATCGGATGTATTAGACCAAACATTTTTACTGAAAGAATACAAAAATTCCCTAATTTTATTTGGTGGAATATTTTTGATAGGAATAGCCATTTCGTTCCTTACCACTTATTTTGCGTTGATAAAATATCTGCGCATCAAATCTGAAAAATTATATATGTAATGGAAAATAAAGAATTTCCCTTAGCAAAAGAAAACTACAAACTCATTCTTATTGGACTAGCCGTTATTGTGCTGGGATTTATCCTTATGGCTGGCGGTGGTTCTGAAGACCCTAACGTATTTTTAGAAGAAGAATTGTTTAGTTTTAGACGCATTACTTTGGCGCCCGCATTGGTAATTGGTGGTTACATTTTTATCGTTTACGCCATCATGAAAAAGCCGAAAGCAACTAAAAAATGAGTTGGCTACAAGCGTTAATTATTGCCATTATTGAAGGGCTTACAGAGTTTTTGCCTGTTTCATCAACAGGGCACATGATTTTAGCTGAATCTTTGCTTGATATCAAAGACAAAGCATTTTCTTCTACGTTCGAAATTGTGATTCAATTAGGCGCTATTTTAGCAGTACTTACACTTTACATCAAACGATTTTTTGTAAGCATTGACATCTACTTAAAACTACTCGTTGCTTTTTTACCAACGGCTGTTATCGGGCTTTTGGCGTATAGCATCATCAAATCATATTTGTTTAATCCATTAGTGGTAAGTGTTTCTCTAATTCTTGGTGGCGTGGTGCTTATTTTTCTTGATAAATGGAGTGAGCGAAAAAAATCTACGTATAAAGAAATTGAAAATATAAGTTATGCCAATGCGACAAAAATTGGATTAATTCAATGTCTCTCTATGATTCCAGGTGTGTCGCGCGCTGCTGCTACTATTTTTGGCGGTGTATTTGCCGGATTTAATCGCCAGCAAGCAGCTGAGTTTTCTTTTTTGTTAGCCATTCCAACCATGTTTGCTGCTTCGGGTTTAGACTTAATCGAAAATCGAGAACTCATCACAAAAGAAAATTTGATGATTTTACTTTTCGGAATGGCAATAGCCTTTGTTGTTGCTCTGCTAGCTGTTAAAGGCTTTGTGGCATTTCTCACCAAATATGGCTTTAAACATTTTGGTTACTACCGCATCATTTTAGGTGTATTATTTTTAATGTATGCCTACTACACAGGTATGACTTTAGAAGCATGATGACTGCCGAAGATGTTGTAAACGGTAAAATTTTTCTCATTGATAAACCCCTTGACTGGACTTCGTTTGATGCGGTAAATAAAATTCGGTACGCATTAAAAAAACACTTCAACATAAAAAAAATTAAAGTTGGTCATGCAGGTACGTTAGACCCAAAAGCTACCGGACTTTTAATTATTTGTGCAGGCAAAAAAACGAAAGACATTGACCAGCTGATGGGTTTGGAAAAAGAATATACAGGCACGATAAAATTGGGCGCGACTACTCCATCGTACGATTTAGAAACAGAAGAAAACGAACAATTTTCCACCGAGCATATTACAGAAAATTTATTGCATGAAGTAGCACAATCTTTCGTTGGAATTCAACAGCAAATTCCGCCATTATTTTCTGCAAAAAAAATTGATGGCGTGCGCGCTTATGAATTTGCAAGAAGAGGTGAGGATGTTGAATTAAAAGCAAATCAAGTTGAAATAAAAGAATTTGAAATCACCTCTGTAAATGCCAATTTTGTTAACTTTAAAATTGTGTGCAGCAAAGGCACATACATTCGTTCCATTGCAAGAGATTTTGGGGAAAAATTAAATTCGGGTGCTTATCTTACAGCATTAAGAAGAACAAAAATTGGAGATTTTTCTATTGAAAATGCACAAACGATTGAACAATTTATTCAGTCGTTGTAGCTGTTATTTTTATTTGTTTTAACAAAAAAAACAATCCTACTGAGCACACCAAAGCAATGAGCGTATTCACCAAATTAATCTCGCTTGAAAATGTGTCTATCGCTTCTAAATTTGGGTTGTTTACCATTAACGAAGCTAAAATAATTGCGGTGGCATTATTTAAAAAGTGAATAAAAATTCCAGGCCACAATGAGTGGCTATATGCATACACATAACCCAGAACAATGCCCATAAATGCGCGAGGTAAAAAGCCTGCAAACTGCATGTGCAAAGCACTAAACACAATAGCCACAAACAAAATAGCTAAGTGAATATTCCCTCTAAAAATCTTCGTGACCAAACGCTGTGCTATACCTCTAAAAAATAACTCTTCGGCAAATGCAGGAAGTAACGCTAAAACCAAAATATTTTGTAAAAGTGATTTTTGAACCACCATATTGTTAATTAAATCTTCTCTCAAGGCTTCTTCATCCATCATCCATCGTGGTAATTCAACCAATAAATTAAGTGCATACGTATAATTTATTAACGGATACGACAACACCATTACAAGTAATGAAAACAAGAAAATTTTACGCTTTGGGGTTGAAGAAATTTTTAAAAAATCGTAAGGATAATTACTCAAAAACGAAGCAAACGTAAGTGCTGGAAGTAAAAATAAACCAACAGCATTCATGGTAGTAAAAAGTATGGCTATGTCTAAATTTTCTGGTGCATAAAAGTCAAAATTATTGGCAAATTCTTCCATTGAAAGATTGAAAAAAGATGCCGACAGAATCACTGCCAGCATGCTAAAAAGACCTGCCGACAAGAACGAAAACACGACAAAAAAAAGTAGCTGACCAAGTGGCGGAAGGTTTCGTAAAAACTGATTCATTCTATTTTCCGTAATTTTGCAAAAATTTTAGGTTGGTAAAGATAGAAAATATTGAGTTAGGCGAATTTCCGTTGTTGTTGGCGCCAATGGAAGATGTGAGCGACCCGCCCTTCCGTATGTTGTGCAAGCAACACGGTGCCGATTTGATGTACACCGAATTTATCTCATCAGAAGGACTCATACGTGATGCTGCCAAAAGCAAACAAAAGCTCGATATTTTTGAGTACGAACGTCCTATTGGCATTCAAATTTTTGGTGGAGAATTAGAACCCATGATGCAAGCCGCACAAATTTGCGAAGCCGCCAACCCCGATATTATAGACATCAACTTTGGTTGCCCTGTAAAAAAAGTGGTGTGCAAAGATGCCGGTGCAGGCATTTTAAAGAACATCCCCAAAATGGTAAAACTTACCGAAGCCGTTGTAAAAGCCGTAAACAAACCCGTAACCGTAAAAACACGCTTAGGTTGGGACGATAGCACTAAATTTATTGTAGAAGTTGCCGAACGTTTGCAAGATGTAGGCATAAAAGCCATTTCTATTCACGGACGCACACGTGTGCAAATGTACAAAGGCGAAGCCGATTGGACGTTGATTGCTAAAGCCAAAGAAAATCCGCGTTTAAAAATTCCTGTGTTTGGCAACGGTGATATTGACACTCCTGAAAAAGCGCTGGAATACAAAAACCGCTATGGCGTAGATGGTGTGATGATAGGACGCGCCAGCATTGGCAACCCTTGGGTGTTTAACCAAATAAAACACTACTTAAAAACAGGTGAAAAACTTCCCGACCCAACCGTTGAAGAACGTGTAGCAGCAGCACGCATGCACTTAGAAAAATCTATTGAGTGGAAAGGCGAGCGACAAGGCATTGTAGAAATGCGCAGACACTATGCCAACTACTTTAAAGCCATCCCCGATTTTAAACCCATACGCACACAACTCGTTACGCTAAACACTGCCGAAGAACTGTATGAGGTGTTGGATGGGATTGTGCCGCAAATTAGCGTTTAATTATGCCAATGAAGGGAGAAAATATTGTGCTTGAAAAAATCAAAATCATTATTGATGATAAGAAATTGAGTAGTCCGTTATTTAAAGTCAATGTTGTTATCAGATTAATCTTTATTTTATTTTTACTTTTCATTATGGTTCTTGATGGAAAATTTGGGTCAGAAAGCAAAGAAATTGTTTCCAAGATTGAGTCTAATACAATGAGGCGTGCCTCTAGAGGGTGGATTCGTTCTTCCACAAAATATTCTATAATTACTAATAAAGATAAACACACCGTTTATACTAATCATTTAAGCTATATTGCTGAAGGAGATGAAATTGTTGTTGTCAGAAATATTTTTGGAAAACCTGTGTCATATTATAAAGAAAAAACTAAAAATCATACATCTATAAGTATTAATAGACTTTTTTATGTAGTACTATTGTTTATATTAATTTCATTTGGCTATTATGCTGGTTCATATAAATATAGAAATATCATTATTCTATTAGCAAGTTTTTTAAGTTTAATTAGTCTCTTGTTTTATTTTATTTATTAAATCATTCCTACCTCTTCGGGCAATCCTTACACGACTACTTTAAAGCCTTTGCCATAGCTCCTTTACAGAAAACATGATAAAAATCATTTGGTAGTTATATTTGACAACCGATATTTACGCAAGGAAATAACGAATCATATATTAACAAAACAATAAAAGCATGAAAATTATTGACAAAGAAACAGGCAAAAGAGTAGGAAGCAAAAACTCCGAAATAAAAAGCATTAATAAAAAACTAAAGGAAGAAGACCCAATAGTAAAAAATGCTGAGAAAGACCAAGAAACAGAAGAATTTTCACCTATGGATCCGCCAGACGCTTACGATAAAAAAAGAGTGATTGGAGCAAACTATGAAGCCATGGATAAGCACGTGAAAGAATTGATGGATGAGCATGCCGAATTAGAAAAAATTGCAGCAAAATTTGAAACCGCACTTATTGAATTTAAAACAAGTGGCTTTGTGTTTACCAAAGAAATCAACGATACCTTTAATGAGTTTTTTACCTTTTTTGACGAACACATTTTACCACACAACCGAAAAGAAGAAAGACATTTGTTTCCCATACTTCACCAACGACTTATTGAATCTGGCGAACATGGCGTAGGCGACAACCCCGAAACAGCCGTAGATTTGATGGAAGACGACCATGTTAAATTCATTCAATTAGCTACTTTAAGCTTTAATTTATTAGGCTTAGGCAGCAGACTAACCGACTTAAATTCACGAGCACTAACTTATGATTTAGCATGTAACTCGGGCAAAGAGTTGGTAGAACTTCTTCGACTACACGTTTACAGAGAAGACAACACGCTATTCCCATTGGCTCAAAAATTACTAACCGCAGAGGATTTCGCAAAGATACATGCCCACTAATCAAGGATATTTAACAGATACGTTTTCGAGAACGCACGACTATCTTAGAATTTCGCTTACCGAACGATGCAACTTGAGATGTTTCTACTGTATGCCCGAAGAAGGTGTTCAACTGCGCGATAAAACAGAATTTATGTCTGCCGAAGAAACCATAGAAATCGCCAAAACATTTGTTTCATTAGGCGTAAAAAAAATTAGACTTACTGGTGGAGAACCATTAATAAAGAAAAACGCAGAACACATCATTAAAGCACTTGGGAAACTTCCTGTTGAGTTGGCAATTACGACCAATGCAGTGTTGGTAGATAATTTTATAGACACTTTTAAACAAGCTGGAATAAAATCGGTAAACGTTAGCTTAGACTCGCTAAAAGAAGAGCGATTTAACGCTATATCAAGACGAAATTATTTTATCAAAATAAAATCCAACATTGATTTATTGCTTCAAAATAATTTTGACACAAAACTAAACGTTGTCGTTATTAAAGGAGTAAATGATGATGAAGTGGTAGATTTTATTCGGTGGTCACATCACAGCAACATCAACATTCGCTTTATAGAGTTTATGCCCTTTGACGGCAATAATTGGAATATGGATAAAAAAGTTTCTTACAAAGAAATTTTAGCGATGGCAGAAAACACTTTTGGAAAAAATGCCATTGAAAAAATAAGCGACAAGCCCAACGATACCGCTAGAAATTTCAAACTCAAAAACGGACTGGGAAGTTTCGGAATTATCAGCACCGTTACCAATCCGTTTTGCGACACCTGCAACAGAATAAGGCTTACAGCCGATGGTAAAATAAAAAACTGTTTATTTTCTCAATCAGAAACAGACCTTTTGACTGCATTGAGAAATAACGAAGACATAGTACCTCTAATTCGCACAACAATACTCGATAAAAAACAACAAAGAGGCGGCTTTAAAGCTTTTGATGAAAATTTTCTTAAAAGTTACTCTAACCGAACAATGACCGCTATTGGAGGATAGTAATATCCAATAAAAACATCCAAAGCATGATTTTTATCATAGCTTTTTCTTTTCCATTTGCCGAATTTTGGCGCCAATGGTTGTATCAAACAAACATTCTTGGCTAAACTTGGTAAAAGCGCTAAACTGCTTTACCAACATCAAAACTCGCGATTCTTACTCTCTATAAATCGCAAAAACACACTATTTGCTAATCAAGCAAGGGTTTTTTAAGTCAATCAGGATTATAAATTATTTTTTTATGAAACACAAAACCATCATCGAACCATTTAAAATTAAATCAGTAGAGCCTATTTATATTTCTACCGAAGAACAACGAAAAGAATTTTTAAAACAAGCCCATTACAATCCATTTTTATTAAAGTCAGACCAAGTTATTATTGATTTTTTAACCGATAGCGGGACCTCTGCCATGAGTGCCGAACAGTGGGCTGGTGTAATGCGTGGAGATGAATCGTATGCTGGTTCAAAATCGTGGGAACGGATGGAAAATGCCGTTAAGCACCTAACGGGGATGGAGTATATATTACCCACCCATCAAGGAAGGGCAGCCGAACGAATTATCTATAGTTATTTGGGCGGAAAAGGAAAAACATTCATAAGCAACACACATTTCGATACCACGCGTGCCAACATAGAATTTTCTGGCGCAGAAGCTTTAGACATTGCCATTTCAGAATCTAACAATCCTTCGTTATTACATCCTTTTAAAGGAAACATGGATACCGAAAAATTAGAAAAACTTATCCTCGAAAAAGGAGCAAATAATGTTGGAGCGGTTATTTTAACCGTAACCAACAACAGTGGCGGTGGGCAACCTGTGAGTATGCAAAACACCAAAGAGGTAAGCATTATTTGCAAAAAGCACAACGTGTTATTTCTGTTAGACTGTTGCAGAGTAGCAGAAAACGCATACTTTATCAAACATCGAGAGAAGGAGTACGGTAATACCTCGTACGAAAAAATTGCGCAAGAAATGTTTTCTCTTACAGATGGAGCCGTTATGAGTTCTAAAAAAGATGCCTTAGTAAACATGGGAGGATTTTTAGCTCTTAGAAATAAAAAAATGGCGCAAGAATGTACCAACCTCTTAATTATTACCGAAGGATTTTCAACCTATGGCGGGCTTTCGGGAAGAGATATGGAAGCATTAGCAATAGGATTAAAAGAAGTCTTCGACCCACATTATTTAGAATACAGAATTAAAAGCACCGCATACTTGGGCGAACACCTACACAAAATGGGCGTTCCAATAGTGATGCCTGTTGGAGGACATGCTGTGTATATTGATGCCAAAAAACTTTACGACCACATTCCTGTAGAGGAATACCCTGGACAAGCTTTGGTATGCGAGCTGTATTTAAAAGGAGGCATTAGAACAGTAGAAATTGGCTCAGTAATGTTTGGTAAATACAATGATGACGGAACGCTAATACCTGCGCAAATGGAATTGGTTAGACTTGCCATTCCACGTAGAGTTTACACCCAAAGCCACATAGAATATGTTATTGAAACATTTGAAGAGGTATTAGCCAACAAAAAAAATGTAAAAGGATATAAGATAACAGAACAAGCAGCCTTTCTAAGACATTTTACCGCAAAATTTAAACAAAAATAAATGCACACATAGTAATTTATAATGATTCTACACAAACGCTGCGCCCCATGAAACACTAAGGATTTTATAAATTGTATGACGAAGATCCCTTAAAAATATGATACAAGTCATTTTTTAAGTGTTGTGCACAGATGACTTTTACAGCATAGAAATTGAATTAAATGTTTTAAATAACATAAAAAGAGATGAAAAGAAATAAATTCGTAAACATTCAAAAGTTGCTAGGATTAGCTTTAGGAGTTACGCTATGTGTAAGTTCTGTTAGGGCTAATGAAGACGCTAACAAATCAAAAGAATCTACCATAGCCCCAAGCTATAAAAAAGGTAAAGCACTTTTTGAGGGCTCTACACTATTTAAAAATGGAGGACCATCTTGTATTACATGCCACAATGTAAAAAATGACAATGTAGCACCTGGAGGATTATTAGCAAAAGACTTAACAGACGTATACAGCAGAATGGGCGAAGGTTTAGGCCCATGGTTAAGCGCACCACCATTTCCAGCCATGATATCTTCCTATCAAAACAACCCAATTGAAGAAGAAGAAAGAGCGCACCTTACCGCTTTTTTAAAACAAGTTAATGATGTTAAAGATTCTCAAAGCGGAGAAGACAAAGGAAAATTTTACCAAATAAACGGTGGAATAATTGGTTTAGTGGTGCTACTCATACTTGTACAAATATTATGGAGCAATAGAAAAAGAAAAATGGTTAAAAAAGACATCTTCAAGCGCCAAATAAAAGCTTTTGATGCAAAATATTAACAGATTAGTATAACTAAAGAAAAAAACAACAAAACAATGAGTTGGATAGAAGATATCATATCTCCCAAAACAAGAAAATGGGAAGAATTTTACAGAAACAGATGGCAGTACGATAAAGTAGTACGAAGTACTCACGGTGTAAACTGTACTGGTGGTTGCTCTTGGGCAATACACGTTAAAGACGGTATCGTTGTTTGGGAAATGCAGCAGGTGGACTATCCTCAGTTCAATAAAGAAGTACCTCCGTACGAGCCGAGAGGTTGCCAGCGGGGTATCTCTTACTCATGGTATTTGTACAGTCCAATCAGAGTAAAATACCCTATCGTTAGGGGTGCTTTGATTGATCTTTTTAGAGAAGAAAAAGAAAAAGCAGGCGGTGATCCTGTAAAAGCTTGGGCTAATCTTCAAAACGATAGCGCAAAAAGAAAAAGATATCAAAGAGCCAGAGGAAAAGGTGGTTTTAGACGAATTCACTGGGATGAAATTTTAGAGCTGATAGCAGCATCCAACATCTATACCATAGAAAAGTATGGTTCTGACCGTGTAATTGGCTTCGCTCCCATTCCTGCAAAAAGTATGTTAAGCTACGCATCAGGCGCAAGATATTTGCAGCTATTAGGCGGTGTAAACCTAAGTTTCTACGATTGGTATTGCGATCTTCCAAATGCTTATCCCGAAATTTGGGGAGAACAAACAGACGTGTGCGAAAGTGCCGACTGGTATCTATCCAAATTCATCGTGTCAATGGGTGCTAACCTTGGTATGACGCGTACACCAGACATTCACTTCTTCTCAGAAGCTCGCCACAATGGTACAAAAACGGTAGTAATGTCGCCAGACTTTAGTATGGTTGCAAAGCATGCCGACCAATGGATACCTGTTCACGCAGGTTCTGACGGTGCGTTTTGGATGGCAGTAACGCATGTTATTTTAAAAGAATATCACGTTGACAGACAAGTTCCTTACTTTATGAACTACGTGAAACAATATACCGACTGCCCTTTCTTAGTACGATTAAACAAAGAAGGAGACAAATTTGTACCAGGCAGAATGATTAGAGCCAACGAAATAGATAAATATAAAGGAGCCGAAAATGGCGATTGGAAATTTTTAAACTACGATACTAAATCTGGCGAACTAATCACTCCAATGGGAACAATGGGCTACCGTTGGCAACAAGAAAAAGGTAAATGGAACCTTAAATACAACGATGGTGAAACAGGAAAAGAGTATGACCCAGAATTAACATTTTTAAGTAAAAATGAAGACATCCTTCAAGTTGAGTTTGTAGAATATGGATTAGATAAAAAAGCACTACGCGGAGTTCCTGTAAGATACATTACCACCAGCAATGGAGAAAAAGTTCCTGTAGCTACTATTTATGACTTAACCATGTCTCAATACGGCATTAGCAGAGGATTAAAAGGAGATTATCCGACATCGTATGACGACAAAGACCAAGCATACACGCCCGCATGGCAAGAAATTTTTACTGGAATTAGCCGTAAAGAAGTCATTCAATTAGCTAGAGAATGGGCAAGCACAGCAGAACAAACAGAAGGGAAGTGTATGGTAATTGTTGGTGCAGCTATCA
>JBKHVV010000040.1:0-18062 GCA_046569885.1 Bacteroidia bacterium | reverse complement strand
CAAGAAGTGGCCGATTTATTAAAAGACGCAGATTCGGTTGTAATAGTTCCAGGTTATGGCATGGCAGTGGCTAAAGCACAATACCCAATTTTTGAAATGGTACAAGCACTGAGAAAAGAAGGGAAAGATGTTAAGTTTGCCATACATCCTGTGGCAGGTCGTTTACCCGGACACATGAATGTATTGCTGGCAGAGGCAAATGTGCCTTACGATATTGTTTTGGAAATGGATGAGATAAACGAAGATTTGCCTTCAACAGATGTCGTAATGGTTATTGGCGCTAATGATGTTGTTAACCCTGGCGCACAAGATGACCCTGCAAGTCCAATTTACGGAATGCCAGTTATAGAAGCGTGGAAAGCAAAAACAGTAATTGTTATGAAACGCTCTATGGCTGTAGGTTATGCCGGAGTTGAAAATCCATTGTTCTACAAATCAAACACAGAAATGCTTTATGGCGATGCAAAAGATAGCGTAGATAAAATATTGAGTTTCTTAAAAAATTAATCCAATCCAAAACTCTTCAGCAAATTAAAAAGGTCTTTCAAAAGACCTTTTTTTATGAAAACAATGAAATTCTTAGACTTACTCTATGATTTACGAATCCTATTTACAGCGCGCACAATCAGAAAAAAAACGCATCGAAAAATTAGTAGTCAAGCTAAAGCAAATGAACACGCGCAAAGTAGATGAATTTTTTCACACACTTCACGATGAAGCTTTTGAAAAAATTGACTGCTTGAAATGTGCCAACTGCTGTAAAACGACAAGCCCTCTGTTTAGAAATATAGATATTGAGCGACTTTCAAAACATTTAAAGATAAAAGAACAACACTTTACCGAAACCTATTTAAAAATAGATGAAGATGGCGATTATGTGTTTAAATCGGCACCGTGTCCGTTTTTAATGGATGATAATTATTGCTCTGTTTATGAATCACGCCCCAATGCTTGCCGAGAATATCCTCATACTAACAGAAAAAAAATGCAGCAAATACTTAAATTAACAGCTACCAACGCTCAAATTTGCCCTGCGGTTGCCGAAATATTTCAAGGTATTTTTGCCAAACTTAAAATTTAATTTAGTGTTTCCTAAAAAATCAAAAATTGGCGTACTTTCGCAATCCTTATTAAATTTATCATTTGACTGAAAAAGAGTTAATAGTAATTGGAGCTAAAGAGCGTATTGTATTTAAAAACGCTTTGAAAGAAAAAGTGGTAGCCCGTGTAGATACAGGCGCTAAGACGTCTTCTGTACACTGTGTTAAATTTTGGTTTGACAAACAAACAGGGAAAAAACCACTTAACTTTGTGTTGGTGAATGAAAGAGCAACACCATTAAAAACCCTCAATTACAAAAAACGCTACGTAAAAAGCTCTAACGGAAAAATAGACGTGCGATATTCTGTGGTTTTAGAAGTAAAAATGGGAAAAAGTATATTCAACGCAGAATTTACACTTGCTCAAAGAGAACACATGAGATATAAAGTACTACTAGGAAGAAACATACTTTTGGGTAAGTTTTTAGTAGATGTAGAAAATAAATTTTTACTTAAACGAGTGAAATAATAAAATGAGTGAAATAGTCTAATTTATTAACTTTTAACTTTCAACCTTATAACTTTTAACATTAATGAAAATTGCCATCCTTTCAAGGAATCCACGTCTTTACTCAACCAAACGACTGGTTGAAGCAGCCGAAAAACGTGGACACGAAGTAGTAGTACTCGATCACATTGCGTGCAGTATGGTTGCCGAACACAAGCGTCCAAAAATATTTTACAAAGGCAAAGAGCTTACAGATATTGATGCCATTATTCCACGCATTGGTGCTTCGGTTACATTTTATGGAACAGCCGTTGTGCGTCAGTTTGAGATGATGGGAACTTTTTCTGTAAATTCTTCCGTTGCCATTGTTCGCTCACGTGATAAACTAAGAAGTTTGCAAATTTTCTCACGTCATGATATTGGAATACCAAAAACCGTATTTGCCAATCACCCCAAAGATATTGACAACCTTATTCATCAAGTAGGTGGGGCGCCTTGTATCATCAAATTGTTAGAAGGAACGCAGGGCATAGGCGTAGTATTAGCAGAAACTAAGAAGGCAGCTAAATCGGTAATTGAAGCATTTTGGGGATTAAACTCTCACATGTTGGTGCAAGAATTTATTGCCGAAGCAGGTGGTGCAGACATTCGTGCGTTTGTGGTAAATGGCAAAGTAGTAGGAGCCATGAAACGCCAGGGTGCAGATGGTGAATTCCGTTCTAATTTACATAGAGGTGGACATGCTGTGCCTGTGAAATTAAACAAAGCAGAAAAGAAAATGGCCTTAGATGCCGCTAAAGCAATGGGCTTAAATATGTGTGGTGTTGATATGATTCAATCTAAACGCGGACCACTTATTTTAGAAGTAAACTCATCACCTGGTTTAGAAGG
Source organism: Bacteroidia bacterium (assembly GCA_046569885.1). Taxonomy (GTDB): domain Bacteria; phylum Bacteroidota; class Bacteroidia; order Flavobacteriales_D; family Parvicellaceae; genus JBKHVV01. Next base: position 15,623 of record JBKHVV010000040.1, on the reverse strand, counting down.
CATCGAAAACTCAACAGGATTGGATATTGCAGGAGAAATCATTAAATTTATCGAATCAAGCCACAAAAGAGGGGTTAAGTACAAAAAAGATAAAATCAACGCATAAAATATAGTTTACCATGTCAGACGATAAGAAGATAATTTTTTCAATGGTGGATGTGAGCAAAACCACTCCACAAGGCAAGCAAATTTTAAAAAACATTTACCTCTCGTTTTATTACGGAGCTAAAATTGGTGTGTTAGGTTTAAACGGTGCAGGTAAATCTACCGTGATGCGCATCATTGCCGGTGAGGATAAAAACTACCAAGGCGAAGTAGTGTTTTCACCAGGTTACTCTGTGGGCTATTTACCGCAAGAGCCAAAGTTAGACGAAAGCAAAACCGTACTAGAAGTAGTGCGTGAAGGCGCTCAAGAAACGGTGGATATTCTTAACGAATACGAAGAAATCAACAACCAATTTATGGATGAAGACATCCTGAACGACCCAGATAAAATGGATAAGTTGATTCAACGCCAAGCACTAGTACAAGAAAAAATTGATTTGTTAGACGCATGGAATTTAGATTCCAAATTAGAATTGGCTATGGACGCATTACGTACACCTTCGGGAGATACACCTATCAATGTATTGTCAGGTGGTGAACGCAGACGCGTAGCCCTTTGCCGTTTGTTATTAAAGCAACCCGACATCTTATTGTTAGATGAACCCACCAACCACTTAGATGCTGAATCGGTACATTGGCTAGAACTACATTTACAACAATATAAAGGAACAGTAATTGCCGTTACGCACGACCGTTATTTCTTAGACAACGTAGCGGGTTGGATTTTGGAGTTGGATAGAGGAGAAGGCATTCCTTACAAAGGCAACTATTCTTCATGGTTAGAGCAAAAACACAAACGCTTACAACAAGAAGAAAAACAAGAATCAAAACGCCAAAAAGCATTACAACGTGAGTTAGATTGGGTACGTCAAGGAGCTAAAGGACGTCAAGCAAAAGGCAAAGCACGTTTAAATAGCTACGAGCAATTACTCAACGAAGACGTAAAAGAAAAAGAAGCCAAGTTAGAAATTCCCATTCCCAACGGACCGCGTTTAGGAAACGAAGTGATAGAAGCCGTAAACATTTCAAAAGCATTTGGCGATAAATTGTTGTACGAAAATTTGAGCTTTAAACTTCCTCCAAATGGAATAGTGGGCATTATTGGACCTAATGGAGCAGGAAAAACCACGCTCTTCAGAATGATTATGGGTGAAGAAAAACCCGATGCTGGAGAGTTTAAAGTAGGTTCAACGGTGATGATTGGCTATGTTGACCAAAGCCATAAAGAACTCGACCCCAACAAATCGGTGTATGATGTAGTATCGGGTGGAAACGAAGTGATGGAAATAGGAGGAGCAAAAATAAATTCTCGTGCCTACATTTCACGTTTTAATTTTCAAGGAGCCGATCAAGGTAAAAAAGTAGGCGTGCTTTCAGGTGGTGAGCGTAACCGTTTGCATTTAGCCATGACCCTTAAAACAGAAGCCAACGTTTTACTTTTGGATGAGCCCACCAACGATATCGATGTAAACACCCTACGTGCATTGGAAGAAGGTATTCAAAGCTTTGCGGGTTGTGCTGTTGTTATTTCTCACGACCGTTGGTTTTTAGATAGAATTTGTACCCACATCCTTGCTTTCGAAGGCGACTCTCAAGTGTATTGGTTTGAAGGTACCTATTCAGAATACGAAGAAAACCGCAAACAACGTTTGGGCGGAGACATCATTCCGAAGCGTATTAAGTACAAAAAACTTACAAGATAGGGGTGTTGGGTTACTAGTTTATTAGTTTACTAGTAGTAGCGTTCTACGCTTTGAGAACAAACTAATTTTTGAAAGGTTAGAAGAAGTTTTAGAGGAGATAAAAGTAAACTTTGAGCTTATGTTCCAACAAAAAACCTTAGCAAACTTGCTAAGGTTTTTTTTGTGGAACTGGCAAGCAACGTGTCGAACGATTTTAATGTATAATAAAACCTTATTGTTAAGGTTTTACATTGAAAATAGGAATAACAGAGTTAAAGATTTTTTAATAATAAAAAAACTAAAAAAATTTGGAAATACAAAAACCATTTTATACTTTAGCATTCACAAACACTTATGGTACTAATATGAATTAATTGCCGCTTATGAAACAACCGACTTTTTACTTAACCTCTCTACACCTTTTTAAATCCAAATCAACTTTTTTAAGTAAAGCCTCTGTTTTTAACATCAAGAGGAGACAATGCCGTATTGTTAAATAATTAAAAAGAAAAAACCAAACACATGAAAAAGCAACTATTATTTTCAGTTTTAGCATTTGCTATTGCAACAGTGAACTTTGCCCAAAATGGTAATTCAGGACAAGCCGTTATCCCTTGGAAAAGCAACGGAAACGAAGCCGCATCCGAACACTTTATTGGAACCATTAACCAAACAGACTTGGTATTTAAAGCCAATAGTTTGGAGATGGTGCGGCTATTAACCGATGGCAACATAAGATTAGAACAGTTAAAACTACAAGCAGGGCAAGAGACCTTAGGATTGCCTCGTTTAATGGTTATAGATGAAAATGGCTTAATAAGAACCCTTCAAGGAGATGAAGTTTTAAAATTAATAGGGTTAGACAGAGATTTATTTCCTGTTAGTTTCTGCCCTACTGCTGACAAAAAAGGCAATTATTTAGTTAATTGGACGTCTCAATTAGGGTCATCATCTTCTCCTGCCAAACTAATCGCACACAGCGACTGCGGACCTGTAAATGTTGGAATAAATACTGACAATCCACAACATGCTTTACACGTTGTGGGAAACGAGCTTATAAAAGGCACAAATGGGTTCATCAGCAATGGTGACCAAGCTTTTTTAATGTTGGGCGATGAGAATCATTACATAAAAAGTACTCACGGCTTAGGCGTATCGCTAGGTACGTACGGACAGGGTGATGTAATGACCATTTCACAAATAAACGGCAATGTGGGCTTTGGCACAACCAATCCACAATATAAGTTAGACGTGAACGGAGGAGGAAGATTCTATAATGATAATCCAGATAATTTTATTCGAATAGGATATAATACAGAAAATGCCAATATTGATAATTTTGGAAAAGGAAGTTTGTTAATAAACTGGTATAGTGGTAAAAATGTAACTATTGGTGATATTAATCATCCAAATGGGCCATCAAATTTGTCTGTAAGTGGTAATCTTACTATTAATGGACAGGCTTGGTTCAATGACAATATTTCTTTATTTAATGGTTCTACAGGAGACAGAGTGATGAGGATTGTAGATAATAATGGAATTGATGTGTTTAGAATTATGGGAGATGGGAAAGTATGGGCTACAGAAGTAAATGTAAAAGTCAGAGATGAGTTTCCTGATTATGTGTTTGAAGAGAACTATGAATTAATGCCAATCAGTGAACTTGAAAACTATATAAAAGTAGAAAAACACTTACCAAATATTCCTACCGCATTAGAAGTAAAAGAAAGTGGAATTGATTTAGGAGAGATGAACCGCCTGTTAGTAGAAAAGATAGAAGAACTTACCCTTTATTTAATAGAGCAACAAAAACAGATTGAACAACAACAAAAACAAATTAATGAACTTCAAGAAAAAGTAGAAATCAAAAACTAAACCCTATAAGAATGAAAAAAGCAAAATTGTTAGCGCTTTTTCTCTTACAAGGGATTTATTACAGCGCATATTCACAAACATATACTGGCAAAGAATTTATCCTGAATTCAGACCAAAGTGGAACCACTAAAACCTATGTGGCACGAGACCAAATTAAATTACAACCAGGGTTTAAATATACCCCTCAATCAGGTAAATCTTTTAGGGCGTATATAGATAAAAATATTATCGTTGATGCGGATTATATACCTGTTTCAAACGATTACTACAACAGAAACATTAACACATCGCTTCTTGTGGGCACAACTAATGGTAATGCGTCTGTTACACCATTGGGCTCTGCATCATACAACATCGGTTTTACCATCCCCAAAGGCTCTGGGAATTTAGAACCTTCTGTTGGAATAGCATACAACAGTATGCAAGGTAGTGGTCTTTTAGGTATTGGATGGAATATTGTTGGACTTTCAGCAATAACTAGAACTGGGCAAACCATATTTGACGACAACAATTATCAAGGTGTAACCTATTCTTATAGCGATAGATTTTCGTTAGATGGCGAAAGGCTTTTCGTTGCAAATTACTCAACAGACAAAGATGCCTCTGCTATTAATCTATATGGCAAACACGGCACAGAATATTTTAATCAAGGAGCCAACAGCAAAATAATATCTTACGAAACAGAAGGAGACGGACCAAAATGGTTTAAAGTATTTACAGCAAATGGATTAACCATTGAGTATGGCAATACTGCTGACTCAAGATTTAAACCCATAGGAAAAAATACAGTTTTAATTTGGGGGATTAATAAAATAACAGACCAAAACGGAAACTACATTACCTTTTCTTATCGTCATTTAGATGGCGAAATGCTTATAGACGAAATTAAATATACTGGGAATCAAAATACAGGACTTGAGCCCTACAACAGCATAAAGTTTTATTATGAATTTAGACAGGACAAGAACATTTTCTTTAACAGTGGTGGAGAAATAAGACAAACAGTTCTGTTGCGTGAAGTTGATATTCGAGTAGAAGGAAGTTTATATAGAAAATATGATTTTGAATATGCGTATGATAAAACAAGTAAACTAATATCTGTTCAAGAAACAACCCATACAGGCGAGTCATTAAACCCAACAATATTTAAGTATCATGAAAATACAGCATACCTAACGAAACAATCAATTACCCTTCCCGAGGGTGATGTAGATTATTACCCAGGTGATTTTAATAACGATGGACTAATGGATATGGCGTGCCTATTTTATTCGGTATCATCTGACTCGAAAAGCTACACGTCACTAGACGTTTACATAAACTCTGGTAATGGTTTCAATAAACAAAGTAGTTTTGGCGAGGTTTTTTCGACTCCATATTATTATGATTTTTATTTTCCATCTGGACGCTCTCCAGTAAGTTTTTCTGATTTTAATGGAGATGGTTTAGACGACATTGCATTAACGCGCTCTTTTTCTACCTATGGCTCTTTAAACCTAAATGTAAGTAACCGAAGTACTTCTGTAAAATCATCTTACACTTACGTTTACACAAAATTTTCAAATGGGGGTGACTTTACTAATGAAAAGTCTTCAGACCGAACAGATCTAGCATTGGGCGGTAAGAACATGTTTGCACAGTTAAAAGGTGATTTTTCTACTCAAATTGTAAGTACAAATCGAATTCACAATAATATTTTGTATCCTTTTTCAATATATGATCCCGACAAAAACAAAGACTATATAATAACCAACCTACCATACAGCTATGGTGAGGAATATGAAATGGGAAATAAGTTTTTTATTATAGATTATGACGGTGACGGTACTTCAGAGGTATTAATTCAACTAACAAATAAGTTTCAGGTCTATGATATAAGCTATAACAGATCTCAAGATACTTATTCTGCAAATAAAATTCATGAAGGGACAACGTTTAAAGCGAAAGACATAGGCGACTTTAATGGGGATAGAATTACAGATTATCTATGGTATGATTATCACAATGATAAGTGGTGGATTTATTATGGCAAAGGAAATGGCACTTTTCTTGGTCATGAGGTCAATTTTATTGACAAAGTGTCTCCTGAAGATGTGAATTTTGTTATAGTTGGGGATATTAATGGTGACGGAAAATCGGATATTTTTAACAACCATATTGTAATGAAGGAACAAATTCTGTCTTTTTCAAACCACTATGTTCCTGATTATTCAAGGCTCGAAACGTATGAATTTTTTGGATTAAGTGCTTCGGGGCATGTTTATGAAGCAAACAGCATAGACGAATCTTCTTGGACATTGTTTCGCGATTACGCATTAGATTTAACAGGGGACGGCAAAGCTGACGTTTGGAATAACAAAATTTATAGTTTTTATAAGAACTCTAAAAGCTCTCTTCTAAACAAAGCATATGACGGCTTTAATAACGATGTCGTCTTCAATTATATTTCTTTGTCTCAAGATAAAAGTATATACAGCGGGGGCAATAATTCAAATGATCAGTTTATTACTTTTAATAAACCGCTGTATATTGTTAGTTCAACACACACCAAAAATAAAGGTTTAAGTTATGATATTAAAGAGTTTAACTATGGGGGATTAAAGCTTAACAGAGAGGGAAGGGGTTTATTGGGTTTTTCTCCAATAACTGTTAAAGATTACAGCTCTAACATCATAACGACAATGTATTCTTGGTTTTTTGAAAATGACAGTAAACAATTGCCTAGACATATTATTTCTAAACGAATTGATAATAATGAAATCTTAAGCGAAACTACGAATACTTATATTTTTAAATCGTCTTCCATATTCAAGCACGGACAAACTGTTTTGCAGTCACAATTTGTAGATGATAAAAGCACCAATAGCTCTTACAATGTTACCTACGAATACGATGATTTTTTCAATAATACTAAAAGCACGAAAGTTTATTCCTCACAAAACGACACAGAGGTTATTGAGAGGAATTATGTAAACTTTGCTTCTTGGTGGTATTCGGGCTTAGTAGAAAATAGCCAAGTTTCATTGAGCAATCAATCAGGTCCAAGTAAAACAGACAAAGCAAGTTTTTTATACGATTCAAAAGGAAGAATAATAAAAAAGACGGATTTTGAACTTAATGCAGACCAACTATTCACTGAACTTGAATATGACATGTTTGGAAATATAGTTAGCAAAGAAGTTTCATCAACCGCTACAAATGTAATTCCAACAAAACAATCATCGGTGTATGACGATAAAGGAAGGTATTTAACCCGATCTATTGACCCTCTTAATGAAGTTACCTCTTATGTTGTAGATAAATTAACGGGTAGCGTTGTGGAAAAATCTATTGACAATGGCAAATACAAATTTACCTATAAATTAGACCCGATAGGCAGAACCATAGAAGCAACAGACCCATTTGGAAATAGCAATATAGAATACGCTTGGGATAACCCTAATGGCGGAAATTATGCCTATTATATATTGACAAGCGGAGATAATATGCCGAGTCAGAAAAAGTTTTTTGGCTCCTTAGGGCAAGAGCTAAAAACGGAAACATCAACATATAGTGGAGTAGCAATTACTACTACATCGTACAATCAAAAAGGATTGGTTGCTAACACTACTTCTCCTCATTATGATGGGCAAGAACATGTTAGTAATACGTTTACCTATGACCCCTTAAACAGAATTCTATCAACCAATGTAGATGGTTTAGGAAGTCAAACCTACTCATACACAAAATTAAGTGGCGGTGGGTTTGAAGTAACAATGGTTGGTTTGGACGGAAAAACAACCAAAAAACGAACAGACTATAGAGGAAGAGATTTTGAGTCGGAGGATGATGGAGGGATTATTAGGTATCACCATACTGTAGATGGGCTTGTAGAAAAAATCACGTTAAATGGAAATGAAGTAAATAGAATGGAGTATAATCCTTATGGACATCAGACAAAGTTGATAGATGTTAACTCAGGAACCTCTTTTTATGAATACAATATAGTAGGGCAGCTTATGAGCCAAACAGATGCCAATGGTAATGAATATAATTTTGAATACGATGTTCTTGGAAATATGCTACAGCGACAAGCTCCCGATGGTGTTACGCTTTACGAATACTACTATGGTGGCGCTAAGCACGGTTTGTTGAAACAAGTAACTGGGCACAATAATATTTCTGAGTCGTTTGTGTATAATGATTTAGGGCTGCTTACCAGTGTAGAAGAGCACATAGAAAATAAAACCTACACATCTTCTTACGAGTACGACCAATTTGGAAACAACACAAAAGTAATCTATCCTTCGGGTCTTCAAATAAAAAAGCAGTATGATGCTGAAGGAAATATGACTCAAGTTTCAAACGCTCAAAATAATCAGCGTATATGGGAAATAGGCAGCATAAACGCCAATGGTCAGTACACCGCTTACACAACAGGCAACAAATCAAGTACTCGCAAATACAATAAGTATGGAATTGCACAGCAATTTACCACACAAGGCATCCAAGATTTAAAATTTACGTTTGATGATAAAACAGCAAATTTACTTGAAAGAGAAGATGTGTTAAAGGGATTAAAAGAAACATTTGAATACGACAACTTGGACAGACTTACAAAATTTGAAGTTCCTGGACTTATCGCTATACAAATGCAATATGCCAATAGTGGCAACATTGATTTTAAAACCGATGCAGGCGCATATCTGTACAATGATGTAAAGAAAAATGCCGTTGAACACGTGGTTCCGCCCACTGGAGTAAGCACAATTAGTGAAAATGAACAAAACATTTCATACACATCGTTTAACAAGGTGTCTGAAATTGAAGAAGGCGATTTCCGCTTAGAGTTTACTTATGGACCAGACCAACAAAGAAGCAAAACGGTTCTTTATGAACAAGGGCAAATAAAATACACCAAATATTTTTCACATTTAAGTGAAGAAATAGAGGTTTTTGGTCAAAACGCGACCTCACCAATGACAATCGAATACATTAGCGGAGGGCATGGTTTGGCAGCAATTAATGTAGTACAAAACAACACAAGCACCATTTATTTTGCTTATACAGACCATTTGGGAACGATTGTAGCATTAACCGATGCAAGTGGTAATGTAGTACACGAACAAAACTTTGATGCTTGGGGTAGACGCAGAGATGTTAATACTTGGGAATACATTACCACCCCCATTGCCACAGGTGAAGATTTTTGGTGGTTGCGTGGCTACACAGGGCACGAGCATTTAGAAGAGTTTGTACTAATAAACATGAATGGCAGGTTGTACGACCCTATACTTGGGCGCATGTTGAGTCCTGATAATTATGTGCAGTCAGAATTGTTTTCTCAAAGTTATAATCGTTATACGTACGCCTTTAACAACCCTCTTAAATATACAGATCCCGATGGAGATAACCCACTTCTTATAGCTGCTGCTGTTTATTTTGTATTCTTTACTGAAACTGGTTATGATGCTCAAAAGTATTTTTCTCCAGTAGCGGTAAAAGTAGATATTTCATTGGGGACTCATCAAAGAGGTTTAGGAATTAGAGCATCTGTTGGAATGCCTCAGATAGCAGCTGTTAGTGTAAGAGGACATGCCGGAATAGGATATTATTGGAAAAATTATGATGTAACACCAGGGTGGGAAAAAACGTACGGATATGAAATCGGAATTACTCCTTTTTTAGTTACAGGAACAACATATTATGATAGCCCTGGCGAGAAATTTGATCAACAACTATGGAATCAAAGAATAGGAATACCTGGATTAAATATCAAATATGAAAACGACTATTCATTTGGGTCTCCTTTTAGTGATGGCGGAGATGGACATCGAACAGCAGCTCTTAAAGTTCAAATTGGACCAGTACATATTGGATTTAATTTATTTACAGGAGACCCTGGTCTAAATGATAGAGAAACAGAAAGGAGATCTGATGGGTTTGATTATTATGTAAAAAACCCAAGAACAGGTAATGACCCTGATGAATTTAGAGCTGGGGTTGGATATGTAGGAATTGGTCCTTTTAGATTTGGCACAGACACAGAAGATAGGCGACATAAGATTCAGAATGTTTTAATACACGATAGAATAGGATCGCCAAGATTTACAATTTTAAATAGAAGAAATAAGTTTTATTTTCAATTTGGTTCAGGAGGGGGTTATTTATGGTAGCAACATATAAATTAAAAATCATGAATTTTATAATTATGCTAACAACATTATTTGGAGTTTTTTCTTGCTCAAAAGAAACAAGCTATAGTTTTATTGTAAAAAATCAAACCAATTACACACTGGATGAAGTTGCATTTGATTGGTGTAGTGGTAGCAAAACAATATTTGTAGATTCAAGTGGACAAACTGGTGTAATTAACTTGATATATAAATCAAGTGGATTTAATTTTTTCGGATCAGGATCACTGTGTGTAACCGTAAAAAAGTATTCTAATTCATTATCTAACAATGAAAACACCAGAGGAACATCATTTGAAAGAGCTAAACTCGATAAAAAAAATGTAAATACGATATTAATCTCTTTTGACAACAATAGTAATTCTTTTGTAATAAAACTCGAATAGTGATGCCGAATAATTATATTAGGATATTAACCGTTATTTTGATTCTGTTTTTTCAGTCTTGCAAGACGTGTATAGTTTGTGAGTGTTATAAAAATCAGAGTAAAACAGAAGAAAAAGATTGTCTTTATACTAACGACAAAATGAACGCTTCAAGAAATTTTCAAGAGTATTTAATTAGAGAAAAAGGATATGACGATTGTAGGTGTACCTGACTATAAATTAATGCTATACCAGCAAGATTTGCAACAAGCCAATTTTGTGTTTGAAAGAAATCAAGCATGGAGAAGCCAAATAGAACAAGAAAGAATGTACGATATAAACGCATTCTTCAACCCAACCTTGCTTAATGAAGTAATTGTTGTGGGGGTAGGGAGAAATGCATTTGATATAAACGCTTCTGTTAATTGGTTAAATAATAATTCTTTTTCCTCATATCCAGCCGCAAAAGAGGCGGGGTGTGGAGCAAGTTGTGCTAGGTATATAAGATATTCTCTAGAAGCTGGCTCAGGTTTAAGGCGTGATGCCTTCTTAGGAAGAACGCCAGTCCCAGCTAGAGAGTATGGCCCATTTTTGGAGAGTATAGGTTTTAATGCAATAAATGCTGATACCTACTTATTAGGTGATATAGCAGTAATTCAAGGTTATCCTGGTGGAACAGCAGATGCTAATGGAGTGCCTTATGGACACGTCCAAATGTATAACGGGACACAATGGATATCAAACTATTATCAAAATGATTTTTGGCCAGGAGCTAACTATCGAAGATATCAACCTGCTTTTCAGATATATAGGTATGGTAATTTTCCGTAAATTTTTTTAATATGAATTAGGTATGAGTAACATTAAATTTTTAATTATGGTTTTTTTTATAAACCGCTGTACTGCCCAAGGTCTTGTTGAGGACAAATGTGAATCAATAGTTAAGGAATTTTATATTGAACATTCTAAGGCTTGGACAAAGTTGCCTCAACCCAATCCAAAAGAACTCTATTTTGTATTAGACTCAATTCAACAAAAGTTCTGCACTAATAAATTAAGGAAAGAGGCCAAAGAGTGGTTTGATGAGGGGCATGATTTAATAACAAATGACTGGGGCGTAGATGATGAATCAATTAGCACAATTGAAGTATTAAAAGATTCTACCACTGAAAATAGATATGTTGTTTCATACATTGTCAAATCGTATCCTGTATCTCCAACTAAGCCAGTTAGCAAGAGGGTTGTTTTATACGTTGAGGTTCTTTTAATAGATGATCTGTGTAAAATAAATTCGGTAAAATAAACAAAAACCCCCATTTAATAATGCTTATATAGTTATCTATGGAGTTATTTAGAAAAATTAATTGAGATAAATATTATGAATTACTTCAATATTAAAACCAAAACAGGCTCTTTCTTTTATGATTAAAAAAACATTTATATTCGCTTTTTTTCTTTTCATTTCTTGTGATGTTTGTTATTCCCAAACAGATACGATAGAAATAAAAGAGACTTTTTGGGGCACGTACTTTAAAGTGGATGGGAAATTAAAAAACACTCCAAGACTATCAAAAATATTAAAGCAGACGCCCGAAGCCGATGTGTATAGAAAAAGAGGTGTTGTTTTACACTTTGCTATAACGCCATTTAGTTTTGTTGGCGGGGGACTGTTCTATATAGGGTTAAAGCAAGTGGTTTATGGCTATAATAGAGGTTGGGTTCATTTAGGTATTTCCGCACTTTCTATTACAGGAGGTGTTCTTTTTGAAAGAGCATCAAAAAACAATCTTAAAAAAGCAGTATTAATTCATAACAAGCAAATAAACATTAGCGAAGAAAAAACTATTAAAAAAGAATTCTTTTTATCAGGAAACGGAATAGGATTAAGAATATATTTAAACTAATATCATCATGAAACAACTAACACTATTACTTTTCACAGCAACAATCTATCTATCGGGTTATACTCAAACAGATCCTAATGATCCCTTGTCGCCCGACCTATATCCTGCGTATGAATACACCTACGATGAAGCAGGCAATAGGATAAAGCGTAAGTTTATACTTTTAGAGCTAAAGGAAGCACCACCAGAGCTAACCGATATGATTCAAGCTATTGAAGAAATAGAAGAAGAAAACAACACGTTAGATGAAACCGACTATAACGACAAGGTAGACGGAAGAACCATTGCCATTTATCCCAACCCAACCAAAGGACAATTAAAGTTAGAAATAGGCGATGTGTTAAACATAAACCAAGCATACATTAGAGTTACAGACATAAGCGGAAAAGAACTTTTTTACAACGACAAACTCGAAACCACGATGCTTTATGATTTATCCAATCAAGCAGACGGTATGTACTTAATGACCATTAGTATCAACGGCAAACGTTCCGAGTGGAAAATTATAAAGAGAGACTAAATATTTTGTAAAAAAATCAGGGGGGTGTCGAACTGAAACTATCAACTGGGTATTTGCACACATCGCCCTATACAAGCAGAACATAGCAAAAATAAAAACGGGAATACCCGAACTTAATATCGAATATTCCCTTTTTGTGGTGCCTCCAGGAATCGAACCAGGGACACAAGGATTTTCAGTCCTTTGCTCTACCAACTGAGCTAAGGCACCAGCGTTATGCGAGCGCAAATTTATAAATAATTTGAAAACTTAAAAGTCATTTCAAAATTAAAATCGTTTTATTTGTACTACATTTAATTGCATAGAGCTTTGAATTTAGCTGTAGACTTCGGAAATACTAATGTAAAGTGTGCCTTATTTAGCAACAACGAAATTGTTTTTCACAAAATAATTACCGAAAACATTGAGCAAGAACTAAACGATTGGAGTAGTAAACATTCAATTTCTCAAACCATTCTTTCATCGGTGGTCAATACGCCTTCTTTTATGGAAGAATTTCTTAGTAAGAATAACGGATTTGAGTTAACGCACCATACCAAATTACCAATCGTAAATAAGTACACAACACCCGAAACTTTAGGAAAAGACCGCTTGGCAAATGCCGTAGCGTTAGCGGCATTGTATCCAAATAAAAATGCTTTAAGCGTAGATATTGGCACCTGTTTAAAATTTGATTTTATTACGTTAAACCGAGAATATTTGGGTGGTTCCATAGCTCCTGGTTTTGAGATGCGCTTAAATGCCATGCATCATTTTACAGATAAATTGCCCTTGCCCGAAGTAGTTGTACCTTCTAATTTTATTGGAGACTCAACCAACGATGCCTTGCTTTCGGGTGCTTACTATGGTATGTTGGCAGAAATTATGCAAGTAATAAATTTCTACAAAGTGCGTTATACCGATGTGGTAGTAGTTGCCACAGGTGGAGATGTGCATTATTTTGAAAAAGAATTAAAAAATGCCATCTTTGCAAACTCTTTTTTAACCCTTGTGGGTTTAAATGAGATTTTAAAATACAATGTACACTAAGAAACTCGGTATATTTTTAATTTTTTGCGCTTCGTTGTTCGAGCTAAATGCGCAGTCTAATTACAATTCGCCCTACACACGCTTTGGTTTTGGTAGGATAAATGGTTTGCAATCTGCTTACCATTTAGGTCAAGGAGGATTAAGTTATACAGATGCCCATTACAATCAGGTAAACGTGTCTAATGCTGCAAGCTATGCGCACATTGCCCGTCAGTTGCCGGTTTTCGATGTGGCAATTAATTCAGAGTTGATGGAAACATCATCGTCTTCATCAAGCAGATTATTTAAAACAACCGAAGTAGCCAATTTTACCTTAGCACTTCCCACAGGCAAACGCTCAGGACTGGTGTTTAGTTACCAACCATTTTCTAAAATGGGTTATAATGTTACCGATAGTTTAACAACCATTGATTCTGTTTCACAAGCCAATTTATATAAAGGACAAGGCAGTATTAACAAGTTATTACTCGGTTACGGACATCAACTTTACAAAAGCGATTCGTCTAATTTTTCTGTTTCGTTTGGTGTCAATGCTTCGTATGTGTTTGGGTCGCTGTCGCACTTGCGCCAACAGCATTTTGAAAGTGGTTCGGGCTATTTATCTTTTTTAGAAAAAGACACCACGAACATTAAATCATTCACTTTTGAAGGTGGATTGTATGCCAAATATTCTAAAGAAAAAATGCATTATGGATTAGGTGTTGTGTATTCGCCTACGTTTAATCTTAACGCTAAAAACGAATATGTTTCCTACTTATATTTGAATGATATCAATGCGGTGGTTGATACGCTTCAATCGTCAGATGTGCAAAGCGGAACAATAACATTGCCTGGAACATTGGGTGTAGCATTTTCTGTAAATTACAATCATACATTTGGCGGTGGCATTCAATTTACTCAACGAAATATGAGCGATTATTCTGAAAACTTTTTAAGCGCAACGACTAATTCATATTTTACCAATAGCAACGAGATCAATGCTGGCTTTTGGTACAAGCCATCAAAAAGTGAATTTTTAATTCAAGGCAACAGCTTTAAAAATGCCGTTTACAAAGCAGGATTCAGATATTCAACACTTGGTTTAAATATCAATAATGTAGAAATTACCGAAATAGCAGCGTCAACAGGAATTAATGTTCCATTGGTTTCTTCAGGCTCTTTTTCGTCTATTAACTTTGGCATAGAGTTTGGTATTAGAGGAACCAAAGACCAAAGTTTAATTGAAGAGCGCTTTATTAGAGCAAAAATTGGCATAGCCATAACGCCTTCCAGAACAGATAGATGGTTTGTAAAAAGAAAGTATAATTAAACAAAACAAGTAAAATGAAGAACGCAATTTTAGCAGTATTTGTGATGATGGTGAGCATTTCTTTCGCTCAAGACGAAAAAGTAGATTGGGGAACAGATAGTTTAAAATGCCGTCAAAATGTAGCGCTATACTCTGATTTTTTATCTAAAAAAGAATATAAAGGTGCTACGCGTTTTTGGCAAGAAGTATTGAACTACTGTCCAAAATACAAACCATTGCTTTACACCAATGGTGCATACATCTATAAAAAATTAGCAGACGAAGAAACCGATGAAGCAAAAAAGAAAATCTATATAGACACCGTATTTTTCTCTTACGAGCGCTTATTAGAAATTTTTGGACCAGATGCATCAGCAAAAGAAGATTACGGTATTGCGTTGATGAAATACGATGAGAAAAATCAATATGAGAAGGCGCATAAGTTATTAGGAGAAGCTATTGATGCTATGCCAGAGAAAATATCTCCAACTACTGTACAGTTGTACTCAAGAAGTTGTATGCATTTATATAAGGCTAAAAAGATTGATGAAGCTGCTATGATTGATGAGTATTTCAAAGTTAATGATGCTGCGGATAAAGCTTTTGGTGTATCTGGTAACAAGAATTTTGAAAAAGCTAAGGAATATTCGACTACTATATTTTCTCCTTTTTTAAGTTGTGA